>NZ_JBALNX010000028.1:0-25065 GCF_036962035.1 Bacillus sp. JJ1773 | reverse complement strand
TGAGAGGTTCATGGAACGCGTTTTGAGAAGAAAGTGCCTCAAACGGTAGTCATGAGAGGTTTATGGAACGCGTTTTGAAAAGAAAGTGCCTCAAATGGAAGCCATAAAGGGTTCATAGGAAGCGTTTTGGTATATCCGCATAAAAAACCCGCACCATGAAGTTTTCATAGCACTCGTTTTGGTAAAATCGCATGGAAAGGCCTCACCATAAAGGGTTAGAAGAATTTGTTCATTGCTATCGTTCTCAAATGAAGAAATGGTGCATAGACAAGAAGGGAGGAGGGACAATGTACCTGTCCCTCTGTTCCACCAACCGCCCCATCTATAAGACACCTGCCCCTTCCTTAACACCAAGCGGATTCAGGGCATTCGTACTATTCACATAAACAAACGCATCATATCGTTCCGACATCCTTGACGGCACATAATTCCCATAATGTTCATTCACCGGACTATAAACCACGCCAATTGCACGATGACCAATCGTTTGATTAAATAAATGCCTATTCTCATCATTAAACAAGATTATTTTATCCTTCGGCCCAGCTTTGTACATCAGATCTTCCCAGCTCCCATCTTTAGCGGGAGGAGTCATCATTTTTTTAAAATGATCACCCCAGCGATGAGCGGCAATCACGGAACCGCGATGTGTGCCAAAGCCAACAATAAAGATGTTTTCCTCGCCTACTTGTTCTCTTAGTAGCTGCCCAACGTTCACCATTCCTGCATCCGCCATATATGTGGCTCGGGCATCGCCCACATGAGTATTATGCTCCCAGACGATTCCCTTTGCCTGATTTCCGAAGAAAGCCATAATTCGATTCAGAACCTCAACCATATGGCGGTCTCGGATGTTCCACGATTCATTGTCATGGACTATCATCGTCCGGTAATAATTCTCCGCATTTGCCGTGATGAGGGCATTGACCTCGAGATTTAATCCACTTTCTTCATGATCTGAATAAGTATTTCTTTTTAAAGAGATTTCGGTTAACAGCTTTATGACTTCCTCCTGACAGCCTTCTCCGTAAAAGGCAGCCGATACGCCATATTTTTCGGGCTGCCGATTGAATGGCTCGAAGCAGGCGAAAGTCTCTCGCACAACTTCAATATCCGAGGAGTTCGTTTCCTTTAAAAACTTCATAATTTCATCCATCGATTCCCAAAGGCTATACAGATCAATCCCGTAAAAGCCGACTTGTTTACCCCGAGGCTGCTTTCGATTATAGTCCTTTAGCCATTCGATCAGCTCAATCATTTCCTCATTCGCCCACATCCAAGTCGGCCAACGGTTAAACGATTGCAAAACGTCTCTAGCACGGGAATATGTGTTGTCCCAGCCTTTAATATACTCGTTAACCTGCTGACAGGCCGGCCAGTCGCCTTCAACGGCAATAAAGGTAAATCCCATTTCCACAATGAGTCTCTTTGTAAGCTCAGCCCGAATTTTATAAAACTCTGAGGTTCCATGTGACGATTCCCCAAGCAGAACATACTTTTCGGCGTTAATTCTTTTTATAAGAACGTCTAAATCCCCTAGTTCATTAAATGGACGTGCATGCTCTTGAATAGCTTGAATTAATTGTTGGTTCATTTTCATCCCTCGGTATCTGTTGACTAATTATAAGGATATTGTTTCCTAAAAGTTAAGATCTATTACGGTGGAGGGTAGGGTGATGAAGGTTGAAAAGATTTAATCAATCGTTTGATTAGTAGGAATAACAGGAAAAACATTTGGTAAAGTTTAATTAAACGATTGATTAATATATAGCCGAAGTAATCAGACGTTCATCGCAAGCTTATTTGCATTTTTTTATAGGGAAGAGGGGACAGGGGCCGATCTGACCCAAAAAAACCCCCATCTGATGAGATGGGGGTACACTGCATTATGGCTTACTGAAAATTCACCTTCAAAGTAACTTCCAATCTCTGTGCTGGATCCGAATTCGATACGCTCACTGGCAATTTAAAGAATTCACTCCAAAGAGTTGTAGTACCCGGCTTTTTATAATTATCAAAATTAAACGGACGAACATCCCACTTTAGGTCGACTTGATGCTCCTGATTCCCAGAGTCTACGATGGTTGCCTTTTTTGGCAATGCTGCTAGAAAATCGTTGTAAGTAATATTTTCCGGAACTGTTAGGTCCTCTAAAGGTTTGATTTCCTTAAGAGTTAATTCAGATGTTAAAATGATCTTTACATAGTTTGAATCCTTTGTAATAATAAGCGGATTTGTGTCTGGGTGATAGATAGTTTCCTTATATGCGCCGCCTTGTTGAATTTCCTTCACGCTCATGCCAGCAGGCGTATCAAAGTGAATTGTATACTTGCCTACAGGAATTTCACTCATTTTGTAAACGTGTTTCTGATTACCAGGTGTCGTTCCCACTGTATATTCTCTTCTAGTATCTTTGTTTTTTAGTTTAAAGTTCGTGATATTTGAGAAATCAATGAAGTTTGTAGAAGAGGTACTGTCTTTATACAAAGTAATTTGTGCAGCGCTTTTCTCAGCATTTGGATCCTCAGGCTCTGGCTCCGGTTCAGTTGTTTCTTCCTCATCATCAATCTGAGTGGCAACGACATCTAATTTAATATTGCCTGTCATCCCCTGGAACGAAATGTCATTGTCCCCATGTGGCCATTCGGCAAGAATTTTAAAGCTTTCCACGTCAGCTTCAGGTTTAAATTCCGTTTGGTAATCGATATCAGACCAGTCGCCACCAATATTTCTTTGAAGTGTGAGTTTTATAGGCGTTGTACCATCCTCAGGGAATAGGTCACCGCTTGGATTTAAATTTACTTTATATTGAACAGGTACTTCTGTATTGTTTTTGTTAATGCTGAAGTTATACACTTCAACTGGTTTCATTCCTGGGTATAGTTTTCCATCTAAATTAAATTGTGCATCTCCGATGGTTGTCCCTTCTGAGTTCACAGCTTCAACCTCGAAGCTGGCCGCGGTCGCAGTGTTATTATCACTTGTAAAGCTTTTGGAGAAATAAGCAACTGTCCCCATAACGGCAATCGCTACAAAAATGACTGCAATTAAACTTAATCCAATCTTCTTCTTCACTGGTTCATCTCTCCTTTGATAATAGGTAATGTTTGATATCTGCCAAACTAGCTATTTAAGAGATTCACCTCCTTATTAGGCGTTTTTTTTAATAAAAACCATAGGAATTTCAAGCTTTTATTTCGCTTTTCGGTGTTTTTCTATTGGTTGAAAAGAAATTTTGACTAATGCCTATGGCTATACAAACGAGGAAAATGGCTGCGATGATGATTAAACCAGGGGGACTTTTAATGAAATCTGTTAGGTAGCCAGCATTTGGTATATGGAAGCGTACGGATCCGATTACTTGTTCGGCTGAAATTAAGCCTTCATCCGCCATATTGTTGGCATCTCCTTGCGTTTGAAAAAAGACTTTCCCATCCTGATTGACTAACTCTATGATTCTATGAGTCACAAAAGTGTTTTCGTTATTACGGTATGTAATGATCTCATCTACTTTTAGTTTTTCAGGATCTACGGCTTTAACTGCTACTAAATCACCAGGTTCTAATTTTGGTTCCATGCTTCCTGTCAATACGGTCATTACCTTAAAACCAAGGATAGATGGCAAATAATTAGGATTCTGTTTTGATTGATAGAGAGAATATATTGAGGAAAGACTAAGAAGAATTAAGATTGCTAGAAAAATATTGCCTGTCCAGCTTAAAATTTTTTTTGTCATGAGTACACCGCCTTTATAAGAAATGTCTTTTGTTCTTTTTACAGAACAATTAAATTTATTATAATTCGTTATACGGAATAATTCAAGATTATTTGTTCTTAATTAAGAAGCGGTTTTCCGGTAAAAAAGGATTTGCTCATCATGATGAACAAATCCTTTACCTATTTATTGCCTCACAGTAATCGTTGTACCGGATTTAAGTGTATTAAATGCTTCATCTCTAATTGTCGTTTTGGCAGCTGTTTGAATGGTGAGGCTGTCACCTTCAAAGGTCGTTTCTTTTTCCGGAAGAATGATTAGTTCTTTTTGATTGGCCCCTATTGTAATCGAGTAGTTTTCTAAGGGAATTTGCTTTTTATCTAAAATAATAATGAAATCCGAATGGCTGTTTTCTAAGTAAATAGATTCAGAGAAGGTAAGGTAAATCTTGTTATCATTTTTTTTGACGGCTCCGGTCAAGATGGGTTCTGTATTATCGCCCAGTGTGATTGTGGCTGTATAAGGATTCATGGTGTTATCGGATAAATCTTTTATGCCGCTTGCTGTAATGTTGTATTTCGTTGTAGAAGGGATCGTGCCTTCCGGAAATGTTATGGTGACTTCCTGAAGATCATTGCTAATAGTTAACACAGAATGAACGGGAATCGGCCTGCCATTCAACAGGTAATTTGCTGCAGAAGTGGCTGACTGTGCTTGGACACGTTCATTAAATGACGCCTTGAATTGTCCATTTGCAGATGTTTCAAAAAAAGTAACCTCTGGCTTATCTTGATCGAACTTTTTCGTAACAGAAGTAGTAAAGGCGCGATTGTTATTTTGGGAAATTGTATTGTCCTTAACCGCTCCTTCTGCGACTGAAATGGTTAGGAGTCCGTCTGAAAGGCCATTTGCATCCAAGATCATTTTGTTATCTACGTTTGATCTGACTGTTGCCTGTACGGATTTATTGTTTTGGTCGGTTACTTTAATTTTGCTGGCAGTTGGAAGCCCAGATTTTAACGTTTTATTAAAAGTGAGATGAATTTCATTTTTATTTTTATCATAAGCAGCTTGAACAAATTGCGGCGGTGATAAATCCTTGTTGATGGTAATCGTTCGGTCATATGTCTTTCCGGTGTTATCTTCCAGATCCTTATAGCCTTTAACCGAGATGTTTAATCTAGCAGATATTTCGTTTGTTCCATAAACAGATGCAGGCAATTCAATGTCAAATTTAGTTTTGCTGCCGTCTGAAATATCTTTTACAGAAGCAGTTTTAATCGTTGTGTTGCCTTTTTTGATAATGAGATGGCTGGACGCTGTGAAACTGGATAGTGTTTCGGTAAATTCAATGGTGAATGTTTTTTCGTCTTTTACTTGTAGAGATTTCACTTCTGGAGGTGTGGTGTCGGCTGCTGGGTTATATAGGAAAGTGCTTCTATAGGTGTCCATTGTATTTGGGGTATTGATCACTAAATCTCTTGCGCCAGTTACGACTATTGAATAGGAGCGCCCTTTTCGCAGGCTGATCCGGTCAAGCTCAGATTTAGGGACCACGATCGTGTCTGTATCACTGTTCAGCTGATTGTATTTAACTGCTTTGCCGTCAATTGTAATCGCAATAGGTGAATTAAAGGCAATTAGCTCGGAAAAAGTTACCTCAACATTCCCGTTAGATTGGGTTTTGACTGTCGTGATGGTTGGTTTGATTTTGTCAGAGAATGTAAAAGTGGTGACATAGTCGTTCTGCCCTAAAGACTCGTAGTTGACTGTTTGGATATTTTTCTTCACTGTTACCGTGTAAGAAGAATTAGGATAGAGCGGTTCGTGCAATTCGATAACGGCTGTCTTTTTATCAGCAGAGAGGTTGACGCTTTTAATCGCTCTGCCAGATACAAAGTAGTTAGACAAATTTTCGGCTCCGTTTGATCCTGTGCCAGCTATCATCGCTTTGCTGAATACAACCTTAATCCGCTTTGGCTCGGCAGCACTGACTTTATCGACTTTTGGGGTGAACGTTGCAGAGATGGAATTAAGGCGATCGGTTAATGTTTTTTTAATCACTGAATTGCTGACATATGGCAAGTATGTTCGAGCTTCACTGAGATGAGTTTCTGCTTTTGAAAAATTGCCGCTTGCTATAGATCTTTGGGCTAAATCAAGTTCAATTTTAACCGTAACCGCATATATCGCGCTGTCCCGCACTTTCTCAGCAGACTGCTTGTAGTGGGAGCGGATCAGGTCACGTGTTGACTTTCCATAAACACGGTCTAACATAATGGCTTGCTTGCGGATTTCTCTTGAAAGCTCGTGATAGGCCAATTCCGTTTGATCATTAATCAGGTTTAAATTTAGTTGATGGGTTAATGCCTGCTGCTTGGCCTTAATTTTTTCCCCAGCTGTAATGGCATCAATATAATACATCGTTCGGTTAATGTGGAGTTTCACATGTTCGTCAAGCTCAGCTAAATACCGATTTTTTTGTGCTGTCGGTAATGTGTTCGCAGCTTTGACTGCTTGATCATAAGCAGCTTTTGCGTTATTATAGGCAACCCATGGCCGGGTTTTCCCATCTGCACTTCCTTCAATCGAAATCGCCCATTTTAAAATGGTCCCCGCATCCCTTGCCGCCTTCACGAGCTTTTCCACTTCGCTAACGGATGCTGCCTCAGCTGGGTTTGTTGTGATTATTGCAGAAACAGCTAATATAGAAGCGCTCCCTGTATAAATTATTTTCTTTTTCTTCATTCATTTGCCTCCTTTAGTGCTGGTTAATGTAAATATATTCCCATTTTAAAAGATTATTAATGATAGATAAATAGATAAAAAGGCATGAGAGTTGGCAATGGGGAAGGGCAATTAGATGCTATTTTGTGAGAGTGCGGGGGATGTTTTTATGAATTGGCTGAAAATCACCATAATTGGCGACAAAGTGATTAATTGGCTGACAAATAGCATTGATTGGCTGATAAACCTCCATATTTGGCTGATAAAGTGCTAAAATTGGCTGATAAACTACCCGAATTGGCTGATAAACCATTCAATTCGGCTGACAAACTCATTTTTAACAATAAATCAGACTGCTGCCCCCTTAAAATCAGGTGAAAATGGTGAAATAACTTGAATATTTCCTTTATAATTTACTAGGAGTATATAAAATTGAATGAAAGAAGGTATTCCTATGAGTGAAAGGGCGAAAATTTCACAAAAAACGGCTATTTTACTAGAACGTGCACGGAGATTTGGTGTAGCTGATGATGTGTTGCTTGCCAGTAAGGTAAAAGGAGATCCCACTCCGTTAAAAGTTGCCGAGGAACAATATTATCAATATGATGATTTTTTTACCTATGCGGAAAATCATGGTGAGGATTTAGAGTCAGCTATAAAAAATGGCTACCTAATGAAGTTTAATACAAATGGCGGCATCCAGACCTGGCTAAAAGAGCGATTTGGTTTAGAGGCCGAGCGTGATTATCTGTTTAGTCCCGGAAAATTTACTCATTTGAAACTGTCCATTGAACAGGCCAAAATTCTACTCAGCGTATTAGCAGGTAATTGGGTCATGTTGATATCTTCCAATGGCCATGAATATGCGGCGGATGACTATGATTTTGCTGATGGGATTGAAAATGTGATAAATGCTAGTTTAGTGATACGATCCGAATTTTAGTAAATGACTTGTTTTGGGGCCTGTCGAGGAAGTCGGTTTATCCTGACTTTCTCGACAGGCTCATTTTTGGATCTCGCTAGTGCTTTGTTTCCACATGAAATTTTGGAAACAACTCACCATTTGACGCCACTTTCTAATTACTACTATTAAAAAAACCGCCCCCATCAGGACGGTTAGTACACTGGAATTTTCGGCATGGCCACCCAATGGCCATCTGATACCTCAACAAGCTCCGATGTGCTTAATTGATATTTATCATCATCTGTTTGCTCTTCCATCAAGACTCTCTTTTTCTGTCTTTCGATTTTCGGATCGGGAATCGGAATGGCAGAGAGCAGGGACTTTGTATAGGCATGCTGCGGATTGGAGTAAAGCTCCTCACTTTCAGCTAACTCAACAATTTTCCCCCGATACATAACGGCGACACGGTCACTGATATGCTTGACCATTGAAAGATCATGGGCAATGAATAAATAGGTTAAGCCAAGTCGATGCTGTAAATCTTCTAACAAGGTGACTACTTGTGATTGAATCGAAACATCTAGTGCCGATAGCGGTTCATCACATACGATGAATTTTGGCTCTACCGCTAGTGCTCGAGCAATGCCGATCCGCTGGCGCTGACCGCCTGAAAATTCATGTGGATAGCGCAAAGCGTGTGATGGTTCTAGTCCCACCATATCAAGCAGTTCTTCCACTCTTTTCTTCCGTGCTTCTTTACTAGGTGATAGGTTATGAATATCCAGTGCCTGCCCAATAATATCTAGAACCTTAAAGCGTGGATTCAGTGACGCATAAGGATCCTGGAAAATCATTTGCATATGCCGGCGCATATTTTTCATTTCGTTTTGGGTAAGCCGATTAACTGGAATCCCTTGGTATAACACCTCGCCGCCAGTAGGCTCATGAAGCCGCAAAATCGCTCGTCCTGTTGTAGACTTGCCAGATCCAGACTCTCCTACAAGCCCTAATGTTTCGCCCGGTTTAATCTGAAAGCTAATATTATCTACTGCTTTCAGAACATTTCCCTTGCCTAAATCAAAGTATTGCTTAAGGGCATGAACTTCAAGTAATGATTTACTAGAATCTATGCCAGGCAAGATGAGTGGGGCAGGCTTTGGCTTCTTTTTCTCATTTAGCCTAGGCAGTGCATTTAGCAGTTTAAGCGTATAAGGATGCTTTGGTGATTCAAAGATTTCCTCGGTCGTTCCGGTCTCCACAATTTCACCGTTTTTCATGACGACAACGCGATCACACATACCCGCAACGACACCAAGATCATGGGTAATTAAGATGATCGATGTGCCAAATCGTTCTTGCATATTTTTCATCAGGTTTAAGATTTGAGCCTGAATGGTCACATCAAGCGCGGTTGTCGGTTCATCCGCAATTAGAAGCGTTGGACGGCAGGCGAGTGCAATCGCAATCATCACCCTTTGCCGCATTCCTCCTGAAAATTCATGGGGATACTGATTATAACGCGTTTCACTGTCGCGAATGCCGACTAATTTTAATAATTCTATTGCTTGATTCTTCGCTTCTTTTTTCGATAATTTTTGATGTTTGATTAGACTTTCCGCTATTTGTTTTCCGATACGGATGGTTGGGTTTAGGGAAGTCATAGGGTCCTGGAAAATCATACTAATGTCCCGGCCGCGAATATGTTCCATTTCCTTTTCTGTTTTGTGCGCAAGATTTTCCCCTTGAAAAAGAATTTCGCCGTCTTTCATAAAAGAGGGAGGTGAGGGGAGCAACCGCATAATGGATCTTGCCGTTACACTTTTTCCGCTTCCAGATTCCCCTACAATTCCTAAAGTCTCTCCTTTTCTGACTTCAAAGCTCACACCTCGCACTGCTTCAAACTCATGATCTCGGGACATGAAGGATACTCGTAGGTTGTTTATCTTCAATATTTTTTCCACACTTCACACCTGCCCATATTCAACGTTTTTAAATTGCTTATTTATATACATGAATGTTTTTAGTTTGATAATTAATTTTGTTGGCGATCAAACCGCCTTATACATACCTGATCTCTCTTGTTTTCGTCCCGAATAAAATCCGTTCGCATGCATAAGGCTAGTAATCAACAATAAACTCTAATATAGCCAGTAAAATAGATATATTCTGCCAAGCAGCCACATATTCTAGTAGGAATAACTATATTTGTATAATAATAACTAGATATTGACTTTAATATTAGAACTAAAATATACTATACTGGTCGGAATAATGCAATATACACGGAAGGAGGAAATTCCCATGGAAGTTATCAAGGGTGCTGATGCGAATAAATTAAGGAAAAACTTAAGTCTTTCAGAAACCTTAAGCCAATCTTACAAGAAAATGCAGCCGCATCCTGCCTATAAATGGCTTATATATATTCTGGGCCTTCCGGTGCATCTCATTGTTTTTATTATTTACCTTAACAGTAGAAAACGAGATTCATATTCCTCCCTGCTTAAGGAAGAAGAGAACCAACTTGCTGAGACCGGGCTAAGGGAACAGTTAAAGCAACAATATAGGGATCAAATATTACGGAAACAAGCGTTTTTCGGACAAAAGCAAGAGGAAGCCAAAACAGATCAACTTGCAGCAACTTGGGCTGAAGAACAGTTTCAAAAAATAGTGGCTGAGAGAACAGCTGAGCTCTTAGAACAACAAGGGCATGAAAGATTAACTTATGAATCCATTTTTCAGTCGCTCGTGAAGCATCCGCTGTTTCTATTATTAACGTTTTTGCCCGGATTGCCTATGTATCTTTTAATTTTCATACATAGCAACCCTTATTTGAAATATATATTTGAAAGATTGGTTATGAGTATATTTGTTATTGTTGGTGTCGCGTTTTTCGTATTTAGTATTTTGTATATTTCGCCTTTCGATCCGGCAGCAAACATACTCGGGGAAACCGCTACAAAAGAACAAATTGCAGCTTTTAATCAGATTTACGGTCTTGATCAGCCTTATCTGACACAATTATGGAATGCCATGAAAGGGATTTTCACCTTTGATTTAGGAGCCTCTTATTCTGGTAATGAAGAGGTTGCTGCAAGTATTGCTAGAAAGTTCCCAATAACGTTAACGCTAACACTCATAGCCTTAATCATGGCGATTGTTATTTCGATTCCGATCGGAATTATTTCAGCAACAAGGCCAAATTCTTTCTTTGATTATACGTTTATGTTTATTGCTCTTATCGGATTATCAATCCCTAACTTTTGGCAAGGACTTATCTTTATTCTGAATTTCTCGATTAAATTGCAATGGCTGCCAGCCACCTTCAATCCGCAAAATTGGCTGTCCATTATTATGCCAGCAGTTGTTCTAGGAACGGGCTTAACTGCCTCAATCGCTAGGATGACCCGCTCGGCTACACTCGAAGTGATCAATGAAGATTATATTATTACGGCGAAAGCCAAGGGACTAAATAAACGCCAAGTATTATGGAAGCATGCGGTGGGGAATGCGATGATTCCTGTTATTACGGTTATTGGACTCATGTTTGGCGGCATGCTTGGCGGAGCGGCCGTTACGGAAAAGGTATTTAATATTAGCGGAATTGGAAGCTATATTGTTGATAAGCAATTTATACCTGATATCCCGAGTATTATGGGTGGAGTTGTCTATATTGCGATTACCATTTCTTTAATTAATTTATTGATCGATATTCTGTATGCGTTTTTTGACCCGCGGATCCGATCAAAAATGAAACAATATTAAAGCAGGTGTATAGAAGATGTCTACTCATATGAGGGAAAATGAAAGCTATTTTAAGCAGCACGCACTAAAAATTTCACCAGAGTACAGGCAGGCAAGCTTTACGTCCATCACTTCACTTGCTTTGACTGTCATATTTCTATATAGCAGCTTTAACTTTGCTGCTAATACGATAAAGCCGTTTGTGTTTGGTGTTTTTATCGCTTATGCGCTGTTTACGCTTGTACAAATCGTCATTACGTTGAAAATTAAGCAAGATCTTAAAAAGTCTGGCGAAATACGAAAGTCAACTAGAGTTCTAGGATACTTTCAGCTATTAAGTATTTTAACTGCAAATGTATTCGTGGCGACTTTTGCCTTTCAGCTAATTAGAAGAGAAAAATCACCCGAATATATTTTTGCTGTTTACATGCTGCTCACTCAATTTTTCATTATTGCCGTGTCAGCACTGAATCTATTCAAGCCCTATGTCTCTGATACCTTTCTGCCATCAATGGGCTTCCTAATCATTACGGCGGTATTCTATTTGGCAGTCCTTATTTTTACTGCAAAGGATCGAGGAGGCAGCGGAAAGGAAAGATTGAAGTTCGTTTTGGGTATACCATTAGTATTAACTGCTATTACTGGCAACCTTTTTGCACTAGTAATAGGCATTCATTTTATTAGAGAAAAATGGAGAAACAATGAAACTAGTATAGGTAAGTGGTATAAAATTTGGGAGAAAATTTCAACGAATACTACCTCCATGCTAGGGTTGTTTTTTATCATCTTTATTTTTTCGATTTCCATCTGCAGTTATTTGACCTTTGATTATAGCATGGCAGTGGATAACGATTATAGTGCTATACTCCAGGCTCCCAGTCTTACTTATCCGCTTGGAACAGACAATTTTGGCAGGGATTTATTTTCTCGAATTGTTTTCGGAGCAAGGATTTCTCTCATTGTTGGGGTATTATCGACTGCGATTCCATTTTTGATTGGGGGATTCTTAGGAGCGATTTCTGGCTATTATGGAAACCGCACGGACAATATTATTATGCGTTTGCTTGATATATTGTACGCGATTCCAGGTATTTTACTGGCGATTGTTATTATTGCCGCGTTTGGTTCTAACGCTGTAACTCTTGTGATTGCCCTTAGTGTTGGGTCTATTCCAACGTACGCGAGAACGATGCGTGCTAATGTTCTAATGGTCTCAAACCTTGAATATGTTGAATCTGCACGAGCACTCGGAACTAGCAATCTATCAATTATCTTTAAGCATGTGGTTCCGAACTCACTTGCACCTATGATTGTGAAATCTACACTAACGATTGGCGGTGCGGTTATTGCCACAAGCAGCTTAAGCTATCTGGGCCTAGGTGTCGAGCCGCATATTCCGGAATGGGGAAACATATTGAAGATTGGCAGCACCTATCTTGAATCCCATTCATATTTAGCCATCTATCCGGGGCTGGCTATTATTGCTCTCGTTTTATCCTTTAACTTTTTGGGAGATGGGCTTAGGGACGCTCTTGACCCGAAGCTTGATTAATATAATTAAATTTTAGGAGGAAAGATTATGAAAAAAATGATTCCGCTACTCCTTGCCTTCGTCTTAATGCTGGCAGGATGTGTGAAAACTAAATCAGATGTTAATGAAAAAGCTGGATCTGATTCTAAAGCTGGCGGTACTGCTAGCGAGCAAGTAGAAATCGAATTACTTGGAATGAGCAGCGGGGAGGAAGATCTAAATATTCTCCGTGACCAGCTTGTTAAAAATGGATTTAAAGTAAAACTAAATATTCAACCTGACTATGGCAGCTTTAAAGCTCAACAAGATGCAGGTAATTATGATGCAGCATTATCTAGCTGGACAACTGTAACAGGAAACCCAGATTACGCTGTCCGTTCACTATTTAAAACAGGCGGAGATTATAGCATCCTAGCTGATTCTGAAATTGATGACCTAATTGATAAAGCAAGCACGCAAACTCCTGAGGAATATGCAGAAACGTATAAGCAATTGGAACAGAGTCTAGTATTTGACAAGGCTTATATTGCACCATTGTACATTTCTTTAAAATCACAGGCAGTAAACAAAGACGTATTAAAGCCTGAATCTGTTAGACTTTCTAAATCTCGTGCACTTGCATGGGAGCCGATTGATTTTATTGATGAATCAAAGCGTGCAACAGAACCGCTTATTTTGTCTCAGACTATGTCGACTTTAACATCACTTGACCCAATCAAGGGAAATGATGGTTCCATCAATCAGATTAATACAAATATGTATGTTCGTTTAATTAACTTAACAGATGATGACAAAATTACATCTGACGGTTCACTTTCTCTTAACCATAGTATTGCAGAAGGTAATGAAGAGTATTATTTCATCTTAAGAGATGATATTAATTTTGCGAAAATCACTGATAAAAAAGCAGTTGATACAGGCGAACGTGTTGGTGCAGACGATGTTATTTTCTCTTTAGACCGTGCGAAAAATAAAGATTCCGTGCCTGATCACCGCACATACAGCTTGCACGAGCATATTAAGGATGTTGAAGTTGTAACTGATTTAAATGCACTTGATCAAGTGAAACAATCTAGCGGCAGCGACTCTGTCAAAGTAGCTCTTGAAAATGGCTTAGATACTAAAATTACTGAACTCGTTGCAGATAAAACACAAGCGAACAATAAAGAAGGTAAATATCAAGTTGTAAAAGTAACAACAACAGAGCCTTTCCCGCAAGTGCTTAACTATTTAGCACATCAATCAGCTGGGATCGTTTCTAAAAAGCAAGTCGAAAGCATTAACACTTACGACGTAGCAACCTTTGATGTAAACAAGGATATTCCTTATGGTGACCAAAACACAGTAACAGAAGGCGACAAATACAACAACACTTTATACACAAGCGGCCCGTACATCCTTTCACACAAGAACGATTATGAAGCCATTTTCTATAAAAACCCTGGCTACATGAAAGGAACAGAGCACGAGCCAAAGATTGCTAATATTAAACTTCGCTTCATCAAAGATATAGATAGTTCTCTATCTGCCTTACGTAACGGCGAAACTTACGTATTATACGGCATTCCGGAAAACAAACAAGAAACCGTTGAGAGCGACAGCAAGTTAAAACTTCAAAGCATGGAAAGCAACGGTGTATCTTACCTGCTTTTCAACACAGCTAATCGAGATGTGGCCAAGAGTGAAGACTTAAGAAAAGCCATTCTACACTCCATTAACCAAGATGAAATTCTTAGCTACTACCATGGCAAGAAGGTCAAAGCTGTATCCACAGTAAGCCCGCTTGTCAAAACTGGACTTGAGCTGAAAGCAGATCCTGCTAAAGTGAAAGAATTCCTTGAAAAATATCAGTCTAGTAAATAATGCATAGGGAAAAACGGATGGGTGCGTGGGCGCCGATCCGTTTTTTTTTGTGCTGTGATGCGATTAATTGAGGAACAAAAGGAAATTGGCTGATAAACCCCATGATTTGACTGATAAATGGCGTTAATTGGCTGATAAACCATCCAATTTGGCTGACAAAGTGTTTTTTGACATTAAATGAGATTGTGAAAGGCTAAAATATTTTAGTTTTTTTAGTTAATTAGTTGATTCCTGTATAATCTAAGTTAATATTTGCAGAAAACTGTAAGGGAGAGTCCAATAAATGCTCATTCAATGTACAAAGAAACTTTTAGACCAGCTTGATATCAAATCTGATATTCAGGTAAAGGAAGAACCACTTTTTTCATGGCATGCCCATTTGATCACCCTTAACCGTAGAAAAACGATTGTGCTTGTGAATGATCAAAATAGGTATGTGGTCGTTTTGCATGGACTAAAAGCAAAGGATTTTAAAAATCTCGATAAAGTTTTATTACAAGGAATTCGTGAGACGTTTATGGAAGAGGGAATTAAGGATGAGGTCATAGAAAAATTTCTCTTTCAATCTAAGGAAATCAGCTATACCAAAACAAAAGATCGCACCTCTGTAGCAAGAATGAATAAGGCTTGTGAAAATGTTTATTTTTTTGAGGAGCTATTGGAAAACGATTCTATCTTCAATACAAGGATGAGTATGCGGGTCAGCCGCTTTCTTGTGGGTGATGGGAAAAATAAATATATTGTGCCGAACGAAGAGATGTATAAGAATCTAGAAGAATTTGCTGGTGAACCTATTTTTATGACGAAGGCGGTACAACTGAAAGTCACACTTAGGCTGGAAAAAAGGAATGTTTGGCGACGAATCCTTGTTCCGATAAATTCGACCTTTAATCATTTGCATCATATTCTTCAGGCAGCCTTCGGATGGCGGAACTATCATCTCCATGAATTTTATGTTTATGGGAATGCACCATTTGAACAAGTCTTATCAACAAATCATTCTGCTCATCATAAGGAAGGACTTAAACCAGTGGTGAATCTGGTTAGTCACGAAGAAGCTTTTGCCTATCGGACTGATGTGGAGATGAAGCTTGATAGCGATATTAAGTTATCAGAATATATCCCCGCATACAAGAGGCTGAAATATAATTACGACTTCGGTGATAACTGGCAGCATGATATCGAGGTGGAGGAAGTAATTGAAAATTATGATGCCAACTATCCTGTTTGCCTTGAAGGAGGAGGTAATACACCTCCAGAAGATGTTGGAGGGACCTATGGCTTTGAGGAGTTTTTAAAAATCCTTGCTGATCCCATGCACCCTGACCATAACCATATGATCCAGTGGGGGAAAATGCAAGGCTATGAGGAATTTGATATTAAGAAAGTAAATAGAGAACTTAAACATAAGTGATGGGTTATTAGCATCCTTAATGGCCTTGCTGGCTATTTAGATGGGAGGCAGGGGTGTTCTTGGAAAGTGTTTTATTGGACAGGAAACTGTGAAATGGGAAAAACCTGTCCATCAAAGTGGTTTTATTGGACAGGAATCTGTGAAATCGGAAAAACCTGTCCATCAAAGTGGTTTATATTGGACAGGAAACTGTGAAAACGGAAAAACCTGTCCATCAAAGTGATTTATTTTACAGGAAAAAGCAAATCCAAAAAACTATCCAGCATAGTATATTTTGTGAGAGTAGGGATTAGGTGAAATTCTGACATACTGCAAAATCCACTAGAATTCACACATGACTATAGGTCCGCTAACTTTTCCCACCATATACCTAGGCAAAGAATAACCCCTTATGTACTTTGGATCATTTTGCCATTTCGTGCAGGGATATGTCTCTTAAGCTGGAATCCTTCCTTATATTCTATAATAAAAGGGGGAAGAGGTATGGGGTTTTCTATGCGTAAAGTTTCCGCATCACTCTTGACAGTTGCTTTAGCAGCTGGCTTGGCTATTCCATCTGGGTTCATGTCGACTGCCAACGAATATGCAGCTGCTGAAAGTACCATGGATTCAGAAGCTTTGCAGCAGGCGTTCGAGAAAGCGGCTGAGGAATTTAATGTTCCGCAAAGTGTTTTAATGGCAGTCGCCTACAATCAGTCTCGGTGGGATCATTACAAAGGGCATAGCGAGGTTGGCGGTTATGGGGTGATGAACCTTGTTCAGATTGATGGGGACGAGCTTGCTCACGGAAAGGGTGAGGATGTTGAAGCCCAAAGTGCGGATAATTCTGTCATCAACACACTAGACGAAGCCGCAATTCTAATAGGAGTTGACCCAGAAGCATTAAAGGATGATCCTGAACAAAATATTCGCGGCGGTGCAGCCTTACTTGCTGAATATGCACGGGAAACAGCGGGAGATATTCCAAGCGATCCTGCAGATTGGTATGGAGCCATCGTAAAATACAGCGGTTCAGAATTCGATTCGGTGGCAAAGGATTTTGCTGACGAGGTATATGCCACCATGCAAGAAGGTGCCGAAAGAACAACAATCACTGGTCAAAAAGTTAGTATGAAGGCTGAAGCAGTCACACCTAATAAATCGACAGCAGACTCCATCCCTCTACGCAATGCAAAATTCACTGGTACGGACTGTCCGAATGGACTAGAGTGCTCCTTCATCCCGGCTTTATACGAACAATTCTCCAGCAGCCCTACCAATTACGGTAACTACGATATTGCCAATCGTCCACACGATGGTCTCGACATCCGCTATATTATCATTCACGATATTGAAGGCAGCGCACAATCTGCGATTAACCATTTTAGAAATAGATCGTTTGTTAGCGCCCACTACATCCTAGATTCCGATACTGGAAAAATCACACAGATGGTTAGACCTGAAGATGTTCCTTGGCATGCGGGGAATTGGTACTTCAATATGCATTCCATCGGCTTTGAGCATGAAGGATTTGCCGCCAAGGGAACAGAATGGTACTCCGAACAAATGTATCGCTCCTCTGCAAAACTAGTAAAATACTTGGCGGAAAGATTTGATATTCCAATCGACAGACAGCATATTATCGGCCATGATGAAATTCCTGGATTGACTCCTGCCAGACAAGGACTGATGCATTGGGATCCAGGCGCCTATTGGGATTGGTCCCATTTCTTTAATCTCCTCGGCGAACCGATTAACCCGAGCAAAGGAGATAAGCATAGCGGTATTGTAACAATCAAACCAAATTACAACACAAATAAACCGTCCTTCACATACGCGAATCAATTACTGGAACCTCAATCTTCCAGTCTCATTCATTTATACACGGAACCGAGCTTCGAGGCCCCGCTAATTAGTGACCCTCATTTTCATAAAAGCGGAGGAAAAGGAACGACCAATCTTAATGATTGGGGCAACAAGGCAGCAATCGGGCAAAGCTATTATCAAGTAGATCAGCAAGGTGATTGGACGGCTATCGACTTTGGCGGACAAAAGGCTTGGTTCTATAATCCAAATAATAAATATACCGTTCCAGGCAACGGAATTCTCATTACTCCTAAAGAAGGGCTAGATTCCATTCCTGTCTATGGTGCCGCCTATCCAGAACAATCTGCCTATGATGGGACAGGGATAGCAGAATCGGCAAGGGGGATTGCAGATCCACTCTATCAAATTCCAAAAGGCCAATCCTATGTCGCAACTGGACCGATTCAATCAGATTACTACCATGCGAAAATCTTTAATGATCCTTCTACAAACCAAGTCGTAAAAGGTCAGGATGAATATTATCAAATCTACTTTAATCATCGTTTGGGATTTGTAAAGAAGAGTGATGTGGATGTAGTGAATTAATAGAAATAGAGGATGCCCCAGAGGAAAACTTTGGGGCATTTTTTATATTAAGTCAGTATATTGGAAAAAGTCGGTAACTCCTTCGTGTTTTATAGTAAAATATGACTATCACAAATGGAAGAGGGAAAATGGAAATGAAGAAGTCGCAGTTGCTATTATTCGTTTTATGTTTATTTTTAATCTTATCCCCTTTTGAATTAGGGAAAGTTTCAGCAAGTTCTCCTAAAAAAATCACCAAGATCGGCAAACCGATTACAAATAGCACAGCCATAACGGCTACATCCGGAAATGATGCCAATGGGAATGCCCTTATGTATATCGTTTTACAAGGGGAGCCAGCCCAGTTAGTTGTTTTTGATATTTTTACGAAAACGATGGTGGACCAAAAGCCTTTGGCGGGTTCGACAAGTGGCTGGGCCATTCAAACGGATGGGAAGGGTGAGGTTTGGATTGGAGGCACGCCTTCAAACAAACTTTATAAATATCAGCCCAATCAAAAAAAGCTGACGGATCTTGGGAAGGCAACGAGCGGCAGCACCTCGATTCATGATATTGAAGTTGATAAAAATGGGAATATCTATGGAAGCACCTCCTATGAGGGCGGGCTTTTCAAATACAACGGCGGAAAGTTCGAGAATCTGGGACAAGCATCAAAAGGAAAAACAATTGGGCGAAGTCTTGCATATGATCCTTCCACCGATACGATGTTTGTTGGCGTAGGGGCCAATGCCGATTTGATTGCCTGGAATTTAAAAACAAATACAAAGAAATCCATTTTGCCTGATTCATATAAGAAGAGCATCTCTTCTATTTATGATCTGGATCAAGCTGGGGGAGTGTTGTTTGCCAAGCTAGAGAAGCAGGATAAGATTCTCATGTTTGATGCCAAGTCACTGAAGTTCAAGGGTGAGCTAAAGGCGAAATCAAGAGGGGTTTCGAAACTGGCTCCGAACGGGAAGGATGTTTATTTTACTAATGATTTTCACCTGCAAAAGCTTGAGTTATCCACTGGAAAAATAACACCATCCAAAAGGGCCTTGCAGGGGACAGAGGCGGTTTCACTTGACTTTGTGAAGCAGGGAACGAAAATGTTTTTAACTGGATTGTTAGGAAATACCGGAACTTTCTTCACCTATGACTTGGGGAAGGAGGAACTAGTGGTGGATCGTTTTCCTCTTCCGGCTCTTGGGGTACCGATATATAATTTAGCCGCTGGTCCGGATGGCAATATTTATATTAGCAGCTATGTTTCGGAGAAAATGGGTGTATATCAGCCGGGTGCGGATTCCTTTTCAACCATCCAAAAGGTTGGTCAAGTGGAAGGTTTCGCAGCGGTGAATGGCCGATTTTATATGGGTGTCTATCCTGGCGGGAATATCAATGAGTTGATGATGTCTGGCACTCCTAAAGTACAGCCTTTAAAGACGATTGGCAACGGACAGGACCGGCCGGTTACGATGACAAGTGCACCGGGAACCTCCTATTTATACATCGGTACTCATCCTAGAAATGGTGAAGCGGGAGGCAGTTTAACCATTTATGATACGGGCAAAAATAGCCTGTCAGTAAGAAGAAATATAGTGAAGGATCAAAGTATTATTTCCCTAACTGCCCATCAAGGCTATGTATATGGGGGCACCTCCATTTTTAGCGGTAAAGATTTGGAGGGCAAGCAAAATGCGGTTTTCTTCCGATTAAAGAGCAAATCTCCTGGCGGAAAAATAGAAATTCTGCCACTAGGCATTAAGAAGCCCCGAATGATTCATGCTCTGACAGCAGATGACAAAGGGAGGGTATATGGATTATCAGATGGCAATTTCTTTGCTTATGATCCGCATAAGAAGAAAACGCAAACGGTTAATGTCGTCAAAAATACGAGCGGCCGTTTCCGAAATGGCACGCTGGTGATCGGAAATGATCAATATATTTACGGAACAGTGGAAAATACACTATTTAGAGTCCACCCAGGCACGTTTAAATTGGAAATCCTTCATAAAAATGGTGCAGAAAGACTAACAAAGGGACTGGACGGGGTTATTTATTTTACGAATAAGGATGAGTTGTGGAAAATCGAATAAGTGTTGAAGCTGGATATAAGCCTATCAGTCTAATATAGATTGGTAGGCTTTTATCGTATTTTTTAACGATAAAATGTAAGTTGGCTGACAAAGTGCCTAATTTGGCTGATAAACTATCAAAATTGGCTGATAAACCATCCAAATTGACTGATAAAGTCCTTTTTAACATTAAATGAGACTACTATTTCTGATGAAAGGCAACGGAAACGGCAAAATAGAAAAACCTGTAAGTGGGGCTCTTACAACTCATTAATCTACAATATTATTTTATGTACGAGGGTACCTGCACTAGCGTTGACAGAAAATTATAATAAAGTGTTGTAGTGAACTTTATTATTTCGAATTTACATTAAGAGGAGGGGTGATGCCTGGAGGGCAAGTCAGGCGTGTTAGCAGCCTATAAGGACTCTTTTGTTCACTTTTGATAATGATATTAATTATGTGGAGTGGTTGTGATGTCGATACGGTATACATCTAATGGTTCTACAATTGTTATTAACACAATGTTTCCAGCCAATGGAACAAATGATTTAACACTTGACCTGCAAGAAGCATTTGATCATGTAACTGATGGTGGAACAATCATAATAGATCAAGGTATTTATAAAGTAAGCAAAAATGTGAATTTGACAGGTTACCCTAATAATGACCAACCATGCTTATTGTTAAGAAATAAAAAGAATGTTCGAATAGTTGGCTATGGAGCAAAACTATGGGTTGATCAGCATGCACAGGGTATTCTTGAAATCCAATTATCATCTAACATAATAGTTGAAGGATTGGAAATAGCAGGCTATGGACAATTTCCAGCAATTGACACAACTTCTGTTGGGTATACGGGATATGGAGAAAAAGGTACTGCTAATGGTGGATACTACACTTCTGGTTTTTGGGGGTATTATAAAAATAACAGCCTAGATACTTCAACAAGAAAAACTCACGCATCAATCAATAATGGACGACCATGGGGATTATTTGGAAATGGTGGATTTATTGGAAACGTCTCATATGGTATTTTAATTCATAATGGCTCTAAAAACATTAAACTTTATAATCTAGACGTTCATGGATTTAACTATGTTGGTATTGGTATAGGTCATAACGGCAACTTTGTTCCGAAAGACTTAAGATATAACGACTCTAAAGATATTCTTATTCAAAATTGCTATGTTCATGATAATTATGATGCCAACATACACGCTTTAGCGGTAGATGGAGTTCAAATCATGAATTGTATAAGTGAAAGAGCTGGACATCCTGATTCTCAAATCTCACATAGATTTATAGACCCGGGTTATGGTATTGCATTGAGAGGAACTAATTGGAGTGAGGCTAAAAATGTTATTGTCCAAGGTTCAATCTTTAGAGATAACAAAAGAAAAGGGATTGATAGTCATACTGGAATTGGAATGATATTTACAGACAATATTATTGAAAATTCTTATGCTTGTGGGATTTTTGCTAAATGGGGTCATGACCTACAACAAAGTCAAGATATTATTATTAAAGGAAACAAGATAACAAACTGTAGTGCTAATGGAACAGGTTTAGGAGCAATAATGGCTGGCGGGTATAGACCTGGTTATTCTCGTGAAAAAATTCAATTGAATGCTATTATTTCTGATAACTTAGTGAAAAATTGCGGAGCAACAGATTCTATTATTGATGTAGATGTATTTGATGGTTTGACGATTACTGGAAACCAAATTATTGGTGTTGATTCAAGAACGGTGGATACAAGTTTTTACGGTATTAGAGTTGGTTCTTCTACTTCTTCTCAAAAATCATATTCTTTAAATATTTCTAATAACACTATTGATGCTAAGGGTGCTACAGCATTGCAGCGTGGTATTCAAGTTTCAAATGTTGAAGATGGACAAGTGAATGGGAATATTATTAAATTAGAACATTCTAAATCAAACATTGGTCTATATTCTATTAACAACGGAATGGTGAATTTCATTGGTAATATCGTGAGAATGGGTTCTGCTGGTACTCCCATTGCAATTGCTCAAACTACCGGTTATAAAGCAGGTAATATATCTAGTGGTGGAAATATAGCAAATATTTTATAAAAGGGACTTTATCCCTTTATAAAAATATAGAAAAGCATATTTTACGAATAAGGATGAACGTGGAAAATTGAAAAAGTGTTGAAGGTAGATATAAGCCTATCAGTCTAATATGGATTGGTAGGCTTTTTTTGGCGATAAGATGAAAGCTGGCTAACAAATGACTATATTTGGCTGATAACCTACCAAAATTGGCTGACATATCACTAGAATTGGCGAAAAAGTATTAGATCTGTCATATAAACTACATTTTGTACCAATAATTGGCACAAGAATTTAAAATTTTAGTAAGGTAAGATGAATCTAATACATAGGATTTATTGGAGGAGTATATGTGAAACGCATCTTTGTTTTACTGTTAGCAATTACTTTGATTACACCTATTTTCCAAAGCCATTCTGCTTCAGCAGCAGACCCGTGTGCTCCTTATAAAGGCATGAAGAAGGTTTTTTGGGATGGAATCGAATTAAAAAAGGGACAAATTGGACGTCTACACACTGTGAAGAGTACGCCGCTGTTTTTTTACAATGGGGATAAGAAAATTATTAGTCACAACTTGAATCCGAAAGGAACGTTCCGGATTTATTCTTTTCGGCCGGGGACGCTAGGAGTTGGAGGCGGTTATTATGTTGATCGTGACAGCAGAGTTCGATATGAAACTCCGAGCAAAGCTAAGCTTCAAGCTCAAGCATGTGTATACCGCACACCGGCACCCCCTTTAACGGACTATGATCGGCTAAAAAAGGAGATTGTCAATTTAGAATTAGCAATCAAGAACAATGAGAGTCAAGCGCAAATAGAAGAGAAATCTAAACGCATTCAGACGATGCTGGACTCTATCAAGTATAAACCAAACACGGCTATTAAGCCGCTCTTAGATCGTTTGAAAACGTTGAGCAAAGGATATGTGACTCTCGCTGAGTGGGAAGTAGCACCGAAGAATTTCAACTTTGATAAAATGTTGGTAGATGAGAGCAGGGGATATTTATATGTAAGTGCTTATCAAAAGCTGTATGTTTTGTCAACAAAGGATTTAAGCATGATAAAGGAATTTTCCTATGATACAGGATGGGGAATGCAGCTATATAATGGGAAAGTCATACTAGGTGGGTATCCAATGCGGGCGGTTGACCCGGTAACGGAGAAATCAGAGTATCTTGAGGCATTGGACGGTACGCCGATTCAAGCCCAACGATTTATTATTAGTAATGATCATATTTACTATGCGCCTAAAAATGGAGCTACAGAGATTCATGATTTTGACATGAAATCGAGAACAGTTAAGGTCATCAGCAAAAAGGAGAATCCAGAAGACTACATATTTAATTCCAATATAAAACTATCTATTGATCCCATTAAAAAAATATTATATGTCAGCAATTCTCATGTGAAAGCCATTGATTTAAGTACATATAATATTCTTTCGGAGGATAATTATCGCCCAGGATTTTGGCCATCGTGGGATGCAAGTAATATTTGGGATAATGGAGAGCTTATTATTGATGGTTTCAAAATGAATCCAACGAATTTGAAGGATATTATCGGAAAGTATGTGGATGGCTTCGAACCTGTTAGTCTAGTAAAGGGGAAATATGCGATTGGCGGTTCGTTCATATATGACCGTGAATCCTTTGTCCCTTACCGCTCAATGCCAACCTCTCGATATGAAGAAGTATCGGTTGATTCTTCTATGAATTTATACGCTTACAATAGTGAAGAGGGGATGTTAAGGAAATTAAAATTAAACATTCTTCCGATTCATTTGCCAGCTTTTCAAAATGGGCTTAATAAGCAACTTCAATTTGAAAAGGCGATAACAGATTGGGAATATGATCAGAAAACTAATAAAATATATGCTTTGTCAATCAGTGATAATAAACTATTCTATATAAATGCAAGTACCATGAATGTTGAGAAAGAGATTTATATTGGTTCGAGGCCTTGGGAGCTTGTAGTGAATGGAGATTCCATTTATGTGTCATTAGAGGGTTCCCATCGTATTGCCGTAGCAAGTACAGACCCAACTAAGCCGATTTCGTATATATCTGTAACTGATAGACCAAGTGAAATAGAGGTAGGAAAAAACTATATCTATTATAGTCATAATAATTATTATGTTTCTGCCTATGATCGGCGAAATGGACAAACTGTTGAGGCGGCAAACATTTACAGGGCAAATTTAAAGCTTGACCAAAGCAGAAACGTTCTTTACATGCAAGATGATACTTCAGGTGGATCTATTTACGCATTCGATGCCGATACGTTTCAAGAAAAGAACAAATTGAATTTTGATACGTATCCAGGTGTTTTTGAAATGTTTGTTGACGGGAATTATTTATACACAGGAAGGAATCGGATAAATTTAGATTTGTCTAACCGTGTGAAGATTTTAGATGAGGTTATTTTATATGTTGGAAAAAATCATATTATTACGACTAATGGGTATTATGATAAAGCGACTCTAGCCAAGCAAAAGAAATTCACCTTAGAAATCCATTCAGCTGCGATGAATGCAAACAATGAAGTGTTTATTTTGGATAAAGATCAAACTAGGTTTATAAAATATAATAGTGTTAAAGAAATATGGTAATCTTCAAAGGCGGATGGATTTTTCCATTCGCCTTTTTGT
>NZ_JBALNX010000027.1:70863-171040 GCF_036962035.1 Bacillus sp. JJ1773 | reverse complement strand
AATAGGAGGTAATTGACTAATATAATCAGCATAATAAAATTAGAAAGTATTTTTCCACTTCTATCTTATATTTATAAATAGTATAGAAGAGAAATAGAAATGAGTACAACCCTATCGAATACTACAGCATTTATACTTGTTTTACAATTAATTAATTAGTATTCACTGTCTTTATATTAAAAACGTTATGTACATTATTAATTCTTCGTTTATATTTAATGAAAGGTACTATTGTATTTTTACACGCCATTTATATTATGGCAGAAAAGCAACAATTATTTAAGCGAAAAAACACAAAGACACAAATTATTCATAATTTATTCGAAAATTATTCACAAAAAACCATTGAAGTGTGATTTAATATACAGAGGAAGATGTCTTTTTCATGATATTTAATTAACAGTATTATTACAATTACAATAGTAGAAAACTATTGAGGTTGTCATCATATTGGAAATGCTCTTCGTTTTTTATTGCAAATATAGCATTGTCAGCTAGAATGCTTTATAGTAGTTGTAGTATCATTGTCGTATTTGTGATAAGGGATAAAGGAGGAAAAAATATGTCTAACTCGAGGGCCTTTGTTAATGCTCGTTTAGAAAACAGCAGTGGGAGCCTAGAGAATGAAGTGCCAAGGACAACAGTTTGGAAGGATTTTTTATCACTGATTAAGATAGGAATTGTAAACTCGAATCTAATAACAACCTTCACTGGTTTATGGCTTGCACTTCACTTTACAGGAAAAGGCTTTTTGAATAATTTGGATATTGTTCTCTATACTGTAATAGGATCATCACTAATTATAGCTGGCTCCTGTGCCCTAAATAATTATATTGATCGAGATATAGATCCTTATATGGAAAGAACGAAGAATAGGCCAACCGTAACTGGAAGGGTTTCACCAGCCAGAGTGGCGATATTAAGCTTTTTGTTAATCGGAATTGGTACAGGATTGCTTCTGCTCACTACTGTAACTGCCGCTTTGCTCGGTTTAGTAGGAGTATTTAGCTATATTGTTCTATATACAATCTGGTCAAAACGGAGATACGTTTCTAACACTATTATAGGAAGTATTTCTGGTGCAGCACCTCCGCTTATCGGCTGGGCTGCAGTTGATGCTAATCTTGACATTATGGCATGGGGATTATTCTTAATTATGTTTTTTTGGCAGCCTCCTCATTTTTATGCGCTTGCTATGAGAAGGTGTGAAGAATATCGTGCTGCTAATGTACCAATGCTTCCTGTTGTTAAAGGATTTAAAAGAACAAAAACCTCTATTTACTTATGGGTGGCAGGGTTATTGCCTCTTCCGTTTTTGCTTCCAGAATTAGGAATTCCTTTTCTGGTTCTCGCAACAATTTTGAACATAGGCTGGATTGCAACAGGGATTTATGCAAGAAAGTTTAAAGACGATATAAAATGGGCTACTTTAATGTTTGTATATTCACTACAATATCTGACAATTATGTTTGTAGCTATGGTTATTATCACATTAATATAAAATAGTTTTAGGGGGGGACTACATGGCTTTTTTTTATTGCTTGTGCTCCAACCCTATCAAAAAAAAACAGATATCATAATATTAGTTTCCTTTATTTAGGCATACTACATAATAATCTTTGTTAGGAAATTCTTTCTTTTCCTATATCTTAGAAAGAATTTATATATAATTTTTTCGATCAAACATTTCAAACAGAAATTATACGAAAGAGGGGTTTGATTAAGCTATGAAAAGGCTTGCAAAATGGCGTCTGGCTTCGTTGTTCGCGATTCTGGCGCTCATACTATCTGCATGTGGTAATGCGAATTTATCTACTTTACAGCCTGCAGGTGAGGTTGCACAAGAACAATATGATTTGATGGTGCTAAGTACTGCAATTATGGTAGGGGTAATTGCAATTGTAGCAGTGATTTTCATTATCGTTTTGGTGAAATTCCGTCGTAAGGACGAAAAAATTCCAAAGCAAGTAGAAGGAAGTCACGCATTAGAAATTATCTGGACAGTCATTCCGATTTTACTTGTTCTTGTTTTAGCTGTTCCAACAGTTTCAGCTACTTTTAAATTAGCTGATGTGTCTCCTATGGAAAAGAAAAATGAAGATGGCAAAACAGATGCTCTTGTAGTAAATGTACGCGCCAATTTATATTGGTGGGAATTTGAATATCCAAACGAAGAAATTATTACAAGCCAAGATCTTGTTGTACCAACCGATGAAAGGGTCTACTTTAACCTAATCGCTTCAGATGTTAAGCATTCATTCTGGATTCCAGCTGTTGGTGGAAAGTTAGATACTAACACGGATAACGTGAATAAATTCTGGCTGGAATTTAATGATGAAAAATCATCGGACGTCAATAATGTATTCTACGGGAAATGTGCTGAGCTTTGTGGTCCGTCACATGCTCTAATGGATTTTAAAGTGAAAGCAGTTCCACGGGCTGAATTCGACCAATGGGTAAGTGATATGCAAAGTGTTAAAGAGCCAATTAAGGCTACTACTGCTTCTGCACAGCAAGGGCAGGAAATCTTTAATCAAAGCTGTATCGGATGTCATGCAGTAACTCCTGCAAACACAACTCCAGAGGCAGCAAGACTAGCACCAAACTTAACAAACTTTGGTGAGCGTGAGAAGATTGCCGGCATCTTGGATCATACAGAAGAGGACTTAAAGAATTGGTTAGCTGATCCTGAAAAATATAAGCCAGCTAATAAAATGACTGGTACGTATACTGGTTCTGGTCCTAATGGTGAATTAACAGATGATGAATTAAATGCCTTAACTGAATATTTGATGGGATTAAAAGTTCAGGGGAAATAGTGTAATTGCTAAAGGGAGGTAAAATTGTGAGTACCATTGCTCAAAAGAAAGGTTTTGGTGCGGTTCTTTGGGATTATCTAACAACTGTAGACCATAAGAAAATTGCACACCTTTATCTTTTTGCTGGCGGATTCTTCTTCCTTCTCGGTGGAATAGAAGCTATGATTATCCGTATTCAGCTAATAAAACCAAATAATGATTTTGTCAGTGCTGGATTATTTAATGAAATGCTAACAATGCACGGAACAACGATGATATTTCTCGCCGCGATGCCATTGTTATTAGGATTTATGAATGCCGTCATGCCACTCCAAATTGGAGCCCGTGACGTAGCATTCCCTTTCCTTAATTCTTTAGGATTTTGGTTATTCTTCTTTGGGGGAGTATTCTTAAACCTTTCATGGTTTTTAGGAGGAGCTCCTGATGCTGGATGGACTTCCTATGCATCCTTATCGCTTGCATCTGAAGGACATGGAATAGACTTCTATGTACTTGGATTGCAAATTTCAGGTTTTGGTACGTTAATGGGTGGAATTAACTTCCTTGTAACCATTATTAATATGCGTGCACCGGGAATGACTTATATGCGTATGCCAATGTTTACATGGACGACTTTTGTTGCTTCATCGTTAATTCTATTTGCATTCCCTCCATTAACAGTAAGTATCTTTTTACTAATGTTTGACCGAATGTTCGGTTCGAATTTCTTTGATGCTTCAATGGGTGGAAATACAATCATTTGGGAGCACTTCTTCTGGATATTCGGACATCCTGAAGTTTATATCTTAATTTTACCGGCATTTGGTATTTTTTCTGAGATTATGGCAGTATTCGCAAGAAAGCGTCTTTTCGGATACTCTTCAATGGTATTCGCAACCGTACTAATCGGTTTCTTAGGATTCATGGTTTGGGCTCACCATATGTTTACAACAGGTTTAGGCCCAATTGCTAATGCGATCTTTGCCGTAGCTACAATGGCAATTGCAGTACCGACAGGAATTAAAATTTTCAACTGGTTGTTTACGCTTTGGGGTGGAAGTATTTCATTTACAACACCAATGCTGTATGCCGTGGCATTTATTCCTTCCTTCTTAATGGGTGGGGTAACTGGGGTAATGCTTGGTGCTGCCGCAGCGGATTATCAGTATCATGATACTTATTTCGTTGTTGCTCACTTCCACTATGTAATTGTAGGTGGGGTTGTGTTTGCTTTGCTTGCGGGAACACATTTTTACTGGCCTAAAATGTTTGGTACAATGCTAAATGAATTCCTTGGAAAAATTACATTCGTATTATTCTTTATTGGTTTCCATTTAACATTCTTTATCCAGCATTTCTTAGGATTATGGGGAATGCCACGACGCATTTTCACATTCCTTCCAGGTCAAGGTCTTGAAACTGGAAACTTTGTAAGTACAATTGGGGCATTCTTTATGGCTGTAGCAGTTGTAATTATGCTAATCAACATTGTTATGACAAGTGTGAAAAATGTTAAGGTTGGCAATGATCCTTGGGGTGACGGCCGAACACTTGAGTGGGCAATTTCATCTCCGCCTCCATTCTATAACTTTAAGCAACTTCCACTAGTACGTGGTCTAGATGCATACTGGATCGAGAAAATGGAAGGCAAAAAAGGCATGGTGCCTGCTGAGCCGCTAGGTGATATTCATATGCCGAATAATTCATTTATTCCTTTCGTTATCTCACTAGGCTTATTCATTGCCGCATTTGGTGCAATGTATCATGGTGATGAAGGAAATACGTGGGGTATTCCAGTATTAATTCTTGGTTTAGTGATTACTTTTGGTTCGATGCTAACACGTTCTATAAAAGATGATCATGGGTACCATATTCATAAAGAAGATTTAATGGATGATATGGATGACGATAATAAGGGGGTTAAGGCATAATGCACGCAGAAGAAAAAATGACGGTTGAAAAATGGCCTGCTTCGCCTGAACTGCAAACCCTCGAGGGGAAAAATAAGTTTTTAGGTTTTTGGTTATTCCTAGGTGGAGAGACTGTTCTCTTCGCCTCCCTCTTTGCAACATATCTTGCATTAAAAGATTCAGTCCCTAGCAGTGATATGAAATTAGCAAAGGATCTATTTGAGATTCCACTTGTTTTTGCGATGACAATGATTCTATTGACTAGTTCATTAACAAGTGTTTATGCAATGTACCATATGAAAAACTTTAATTTTAAGAAAATGCAATTATGGCTTGGCATTACAGTATTGCTTGGCTTTGCATTCTTAGGATTAGAGATTTATGAATTTAATCATTATGTTCATGAATTTGATCATAAATTTACAAGCAGTGCGTTCGGATCAGCATTCTATACATTAGTAGGGTTCCACGGAGCTCACGTTGCCTTTGGATTAGGTTGGATTATTTCATTAATGATCCGTAACAGCAAACGTGGATTAAGCCTTTACAATGCACCAAAGTTTTATGTAGCTAGTTTATACTGGCACTTCATTGATGTAGTTTGGGTATTTATTTTTACAGTTGTATATTTAATGGGAATGGTGGGATAAACTGATGACAAATGAACAATTAAACTCAGGCAACCCTCGAGTAGACATTGAATATCGCCGCAGAAAAAGTGCTGAAGAAATGAAGCATCATATTATATCTTTCTCATTAATGATTTTCTTAACGCTCGTTGCCTTCGTGGCGGTTGGGTATGAAGGATTTTCTGGATGGTTTATTGTTCCTTTCATTTTAATCCTTGCATGTGTTCAAGTAATTTTCCAGTTATATTACTTCATGCATATGAGCAATGAAGGTCATGAAGCACCAAAATTGTTTATGTATTCTGGTATGCTTATTGCTTTTGTAACAATTCTTTGCTATACGACAATTATTTGGTGGTAATAAATAGAAGGGAAATCGGCTGTCAGCCGGTTTTCTTTTTATGTTAACGAAATAGTACTAATATTAGGACTTCTTTCGAAGGGGTGATTATGCAGTGGCGATACAAATATTTGGTTTTCGAGCATTATGGAGCCCATACTATTTTATTTTTTTAGCACTTGTGCTAGTTGGTTATTTTTTAGTAACAATTAAATTTAGAAAGAAATTTGCTGACAGCGAACCGTTAAGGATAGGCCAAGCTATTCACTTTTCTATAGCTATTGTCCTTTTATATATAATAAAAGGCTCTCCAATTGATTTAATGGGTCATCTTATGTTTTATGCACATATGATTCAGATGGCAATCCTTTGCCTAGTTATCCCACAATTTATTATTTTGGGAGTACCAGCCTGGATTTGGCGTTATTTGTTTAAAAGATCAGCATTAAAAAATGTTTTTACATTTCTGACAAAGCCTGTTGTAGCCCTATTATTATTTAATGGGATATTCTCCATCTATCATATTCCTCTAGTGTTTGATTTAGTTAAAACAAGTTTTTGGCTTCACGCAGCCTATACTAGTTTATTGTTTGTTATGGGGATCATTTTTTGGTGGCCAATTGACAATAAACTTGAAGATCGTCAATCTTTAAGCGGCCTTAAGAAAGTAGGATATATATTCGCAGGCAGTGCCTTATTATTACCAGCATGTGCTTTGATCATTTTTGCTGATACTCCATTATACTCTTCTTTTTCTGATCCAGATGCTTGGGCGAAATCATTAGAGCTTTGTGTACCTGCTTCCACACTGGCAGGCTTAACTTTAAGCGGGCCAGAGATGTTTAGTTCCATGACCTTATTAAACGATCAGCAGCTAGGCGGGATTATTATGAAAATCATTCAAGAAGTTGTTTACGGTGTGGCGTTAGCGCAAATTTTCTTTAGCTGGTATCGTAAAGAGCAAGAAGAAACCGAACTTGAAAAACAGCATTCCCTTAACCCTCACATCATTGAATGATTTATGCCTCATCTATTTGGATGAGGTTTTTTAATATGTCTGTATAAATAATCACGCTACTCTATATAATATTTGAACAAATTAGGAACTTTTGCGAAAAGGGGTCTATGTTTGTTGATTATGGAGCAGAACTTTAATAGAATTAACGTTGTGAACCATTCTTATTATTAAGAGACTTTCTTAAATTTAGGTGGATGAGAATAGGGAGAATAGAAAGGAAGTTATTATGAATTATTCACTGCCAATTTTACCAACAATAAGCACGACATTTATTGTTTTGAGTGCCATTGCAGTTGCAATCGGATGGGCGCAGATCCGTCAAAGAAAAATAGAAAGCCATAAAAAGACGATGATGTTAGCCGCAGTATTCGCAATAATATTTTTTATTATTTATGCTAGCAGAACAATATTTATTGGAAATACTGCCTTCGGTGGACCTGACGAAATAAAGATATATTATACTATATTCCTAATTTTCCACATAACTCTCGCGACTATAGGCGCTGTATTAGGCATTGTAACTCTTTATACTGGTTACAAAAATAAGTTGAGTAAACATAGAAGGCTAGGACCGGTTACTAGTATCGTATGGTTTTTTACTGCCATTACCGGTGTTGCCGTTTACTTGTTATTATATGTTATTTATCATGGAGGCGAAACAACCTCTGCTATTAAAGCCATTCTAGGTTTTTGATAACAATTTTTGTAGATAATGAAAAACGGACACATGGTTGCCATGAGTCCGTTTTTCATTATTTTGCAAACTTTTCTATCTCTGAATTAAGTTCACTAAGGATTTTTTCACATTGATTTACGAGTGACTTAGGGAAAACCTCATCTTCGCCATATTCAACACCGTGAGGATAATAATATTTACCCAGCACTGGTGTCTTTAATTGAATAACGGCTTTGAAAGTGTCAACATCCCCTTCAACTGCTTGACCAAATACACGTAAATAGAAGGTTCCTTCTTTTAAATCAAATCTACGATCATATGTGACCCTTTCATAGTCCCATTGACCCTCACGGACAAGACCTTTTGAATTCATGACTTCATCTAAGCGAACTAGGTCCGCTTTCTTTTTTTCAATCCCCGTATTTTCAAACTTCATATGTATCCCTCCTAAAACAATCCATTATTAGCTGACTATAGCTAATATTAAGTCAAAATTAACAACAATTACTATCCAAATCTTATAATAGTAGAAATAGCTAGAAGATGCAATGTATACATGAAGAAAACAAATGAAATTCATCTTTTATTCACTATTTTGCATTTACAATGACTAAACAGGAAATTTTTCCTGCAGTTTTGGAGAACATAATGATTGAAAGAGAAGGAGGTTATGAATGAAGAGGATCATTAAATATTTTATTTGCCTATGTCTATTCCTTTATTATGCTCCTATGGGCAATGCTGAGGCAGAAACACAATATGTAGTTAATCGTGGGGATACCCTTTGGAAAATTGCTTTAATTAATGGAATTGAGCTTAAAACAATCATTCAAAGCAACCCACAAGTATCAAATCCGCATTTAATTTTTCCAGGACAAATAATAACAATTCCGGACCTAAAGAGAATAGAAAAGAGGATCTCATTATCTTCTTCCGAAAGAAGTCTTTTGGAGCTTACAAACACGAAGAGGGCAAATGCAGGACTGAAGCCCTTAATAGTTGATTATAACTTGACTAAAGCAGCGAGAAGAAAAGCTCTGGATATGATGGAAAAAGAATATGTGTCGCATATTTCACCAAGCTATGGAGATTCTTCAAATATGTTAAAAGCCTTTCAAATTCCATTTGAAAAGGTCCAAGAAAGTATTGGTGCAGGATATAGTTCACCAGAAAAGATTTTCACACTATGGATGAATTCTTCCGTTAACCAGTCAAAGCTATTAGATAAACTGTCTACCCATATAGGTGTTGGTCATGCAGAAGGTGGTCTTCATGGCCATTATTGGACAGTACTAATTATTCAAAGAGTAGAAGGAGGAAGTTAGATGGAGAAGATCCGTGATATTATGACTGATAAAGTTGATAGTTGTTCATTGTTAGACAATGTATTTGAAGTCGCTGTTAAAATGAAGGAATTAAATGTTGGTGCAATTCCAATTGTTGATAATGAAAAACTTGTTGGGATGATCACTGACCGGGATATCGTATTACGGTGTGTGGCTGAGAAAAATCCGCCATCTTCAAAGGTTGAAAAAATCATGAGTAAAGACTTAATAACTGTTACAAAAGATATGGATGCTCATGAGGCAGCTAGTTTAATGGCAAAGCACCAAATTAGACGATTACCTGTAGTTGAAGGAAACAAATTAGTTGGAATTGTTTCTTTAGGTGATTTTGCTGTGCACCATTTAACTGACCAAAAGGCAGGGGAAGCCCTTACTGAAATTTCCGAAGCAAGCAATGAAATTCAGCATTAAAGCATGGAACACCTTATTAGGGTGTTCTTTTTTAATATAGTAACAACTAGGAAATGAATGACGACAAAAGCAAAGTATTTTATATATAAGGACAGAGAATTATTATCCAAAATTCGTGAAATTTATTAGAATTTTCTGCCCTTTATATTAAAAAGAATGTAAATGATGTTATACTAATAATTGAGAGTTATCATATATATATAATATAAAATACAGGAAGGAGGCAAGCCTCTGAGGACCTTAATTAGGATTTTAATTATTATTTCCATTCTTCTTGCAGTAGGACTTTACTTAAATAATGATACAGTTCCTAATAATGATATTTTATTAAATGAAGTTAGTACCCAGCCAAAAGTTGATCATGATTTAGGAGAAATAGGTTCTGAAAATACCTCCGTTCTTAAGATGCCAAACGAAGGGCTAGTTAGTTTAATGGGAAAGCCCACCAGTAATATTATTAATAAGCTGGGCAAGCCTGCAAGAATTGATCCATCATTGTATGGGTTTGATTGGTGGATTTACCCTATTAATTATCATAAATATATTCAGGCTGGCATCAAAGATGATGTAATAGTTACTATTTTTGCAACTGGTACAGACATTCAAATCCCGCCATTCAAAATTGGACAGCCAGTGGCAGAACTTTATTCCTCTACAGTGTTTGATACAAATATTAGTCTTGAATATAATAATAGTTCTTATAAATTTGAACTCTCTGAAGATGATTTGAATACGCGTCCGCTAATTATGATTGGAAATGTTTATGCACAGCTTTATTTGGACAAATTTAGCGGCACTCTTTCCAGCATTCGCCTACTAGATACTGAAACTTTGATAAAACAGCATCCATACGAAATGGTCTATAGAGGAGAACTGCTTGAGGGATTTCAGGAAACGAACATAAATGAGGAAGCAGTGGAGAGAGGGAAAGAAAGACAGGTTTTTGATATTACTAATGTATTTCGAGTACGTAATGAATTGGAACCATTGGAATGGGATGAACAAACGGCTGAGGTAGCACTTGCACATAGTAAGGATATGTATGAAAGTCAGCAGTTTTCCCATATTTCAGAGGAATTTGGGGATTTGACAGATCGTTTGGAAGCAGGAAATGTCTTTTATCAAATAGCAGGGGAGAATATTGCTGCTAATTATATGGATGCACCCGCTGCTGTAGAAGGCTGGCTAAATAGTAAGGGACATCGTGAAAGTTTATTAAATGAACAGTTTACCCACTTGGGAGTAGGCGTTTATAAAAAGCATTATACGCAAAACTTTATTGAGAAATGGCAGGAATAAGCAATCATAATTTTATATTATTAGAAAGAGCTTGTTCCGAATGAACAAGCTCTTTTTATTCCATTGAATAAATTGAAAAACGATTCAACCTAATTGTTCAATTCTACTTACGAGAAAATAATCTTCCTTCCAGTTACCGAACACTCGAATCATTTCGCCTTTATTGAGTTGGGGAATGATCGACTCTTTATCAATTGGAATCATTCTTTTAACATCCCAATAAGAATGGTCTGATTTAATTTTTATATCCATTACATAAACATAGCGGTAATAAGAAAATCTTTGTTTGCTTTCATTCAAATTGACGATGGTTCCCGAAATGATTGCTTCTTCAGGGACATTTTTTAACTTAAGCCACTTTTCGTTACTTTCACGTAATTCCTTTTTTGTTAGCCAGTAAAAATAAATACAAATAATTGGAATAACAATGGCAGTAACCATTAGAACACCACCTGTTTATTTATTTCGTATAATAAAAAAACTTCCGGTAGCATGTGCAATTTTCTTGCCGTCTGATCGATATACATATGCTGACAAAACCATTGTTTTCGTGCCTTTATGATCAAGATGAGCTTTGCACTGAAGATAATCCCCTTTACCGACAGCTAAATAATGAATATTCAATTGGGTTGTTACAGCACCATAGCCATCTGGCAATAATGAATTTGCCAATGTTCCCATTGCCGTATCGATAATAGTGGCTGTAATTCCACCATGTACGATCCCAAATGAATTATATAGAAGAGGGCTAATTGGGACAGTTATTTCGCAAAGCTCGTTCGTCACCGTTTTTTCCATATGTATTAAACCGTCAACATATGAGTTGTTTATTTTCTGTTGTTTCTTTTGAAAACCGCGCAATAAATCCGTTAGAATATTTAATTCATCTGGTGTTATATTTTCTAAGCAGTCTTCTACAATCTCTCTTACTTGGTTTTTCATTTCATATTCACCTTTCAAGCATTATATTCTGTATACATATTATCATTTTTGTCTGAAGTTGAATATTTTGATTTTTAAATTGTCCTTTCACCTTTTATTCAATCTAACATAAAATAAGATAGGCATTTGTAACAAACCGAGGTGAATGAGGCAAATGACTAAAAAAAAGCTCCACCCTTCCGTTGAAAAATTCAAAGAATTCGTGAAAAGAAATCCAAAAATTGTTCAAGAAGTTCGAAAAGGAAATAAAACTTGGCAGGAGTTATATGAAGACTGGTATTTATTGGGTGAAGATGATCCGAAATGGGAAAATGTGCGATCAGAAGAGAAAGTGAAAAGCACAACAGAAGAAAAAAAATCTGATTGGATGTCCCAAATGGTAGGCTCATTGAAGAAAATGGATTCAAACCAGGTACAAGGGTATATTCAAAATCTTAATCAGGCATTAGCAGCAGTTCAAGGTGTTCTATCACAATTTCAGGGAGGCAGCCCACAGAATAAATTGACCAATTCAAATCAACCGCCTCCAAACCCATTTAAGTTTAAAAAAGACTAGGTAAAAGGGGTCCGAGATGAGAAAAGAGGTTATGGAGCATGTCAGTCAAAATAAGGATTTACAAAGGTTTTTGAGAGAGCAGCCTTTATGGTATAGGCGATTATCACGTAATCCTAATGATATCCAAGCACTTGAAATAGCCGCATTACATTATTATCAAAGAACAATCCCGCATCAAGTTGAAAAATTTACAAATAGTGTACAAATGGCCTCTATGATGATGAGTATGTTCCAAGCAATGAAATCACAAACTTAAAGAAAGCTTTCTCGTAAAACTGAGAGAGCTTTTTATTTTTGTACGTTAAGAAAGTATAAATTGTCAGCGCATAAGTTGATTCAACGTAGTTGCCAATTTTAGGAATTAAGTATAAGTGCAACTACGCATCTGTCTTCACCTTTTCAAGGCTCGCCAATCAGCGAGTTTTCTTTATAAAAAGACATGACAGGAAAGAGTAAAAATAGCTAATGAAGCAAACAATAATTCCATATGAAAGGCTTTTTTAATAAAGGGGTGTTACTCGAAGTGAAACGATTTATTTATTTATATATACTATGTTTATTCGTGGGATTAGCTGGTTGCCAAAATGACAAGCCAAAGCCAGAAACAAAGTTAAAGATTCAGCCAGTTAACATATCTAATTTTAATCATGATGTCCCTGTGTTAGCTTTAACTACAAGCAATAAGGATTTATTTTATGTTAACCATCAGGTGAAAGGAAAAAATATCTTTATTGAATGTGTAGTTCCAGGTATTACTTTTAGGGAATCAAACAATGCAAATAAAGGCTCGATTATTTTATATGTAGATGGGAAAAAGAAAGAGAAAATTTCATCAGCAGCTTTTATCGTTAAGGGAGTACCTACAGGTACACACCGAATAAAGTTAGAGGTAGTGAAGGATAATCATAAGAAGCCAATCATGAAAAAGGAGTTTTATGTAACAATCCCATAACTTTTGATTTCCGCTGTTTCGTGGTAAAATATGAAACGGAGGTGAACTGATGCTTGCTACAACTGAAAGAGTAGAAATTCTTGAGTCTGCCGAACAAATTGCTTTTATGATCATTCATTCAGTGGAGGCGGAAAGGTACCGTCAATGTTTATATAGATTAAAGACAAGCAAGGAAACACAAAGAAAAATTCGTGAGTTTGTAAATATGAAAGAGCATTACGAAGAAGTTCAGCGATTTGGAAAGTATCATCCTGAATATAAATCTGTCATGAAATCGATCCGGGAATTAAAAAGAGAGATGGATATGGATGAACATGTTTCTGAGTTTAGGAAGGCTGAAAATGACCTTCAATTTATTCTAGATGACGTAAGTGTAATAATAGGACATGCCGTTTCCGAACAGATAAAAGTCCCAACCGGAAATCCCTTTTTTGACAGCATGTCTAGCTGTGGCGGAGGCTGCGGATCGGGAGGAAGCTGTGGCTGCTCTTAATGTACATACGGCATTGGATTACTCCGATGCCGTTTTTCTTTTTTATTACAGTCATTTAGCAAATATGGCAAAGATTTTGTATTCCTATTCAAGCCCATTGAAAGATCATGTTTTTTTGTGCTAGACTTATGAAAATAGTTGTTTTTGAAGGGGAAGAAATTATGCTGGGTCAGCGGCAAGGGATTATTGTCTGGCTTTATTCTTTAAAACAGGCAAAAATGTTAAGAAGATTCGGAAATGTTCATTATGTTTCTAAAAGATTAAAATATGTAGTGTTATATTGTAATCTTGACGAAACAGAGGAAATAATGGCAAAAATAAGTGCTTTTTCATTTGTAAAAAAGGTTGAACCATCGTATAAACCTTTCTTGAAGTTGGAATTTGAGAATTCAAAGCCAGATAAAGCAAAGGAATACGATTATAAGATGGGCATATAAAAGGTGAGGGCATTAGTCCTTGCCTTTTTCAATTTTTCCATTACATGCTATTAACTGTTTTAACCTAAATAAACAGATCGAAGAAAAAAACTATTTTTTCGTCATATTTATACAAAATTCATGTACTGATGCACTCGGATTTGCTATGGTTATTATTAGGAAAGTTAGTGAAGGGGATTAGTATGTGGAAAACATTTGTTCTAATTTCTATCGTGTTAACAACAGTTATCGGAGGTATGTTGTTTTGGCAATGGAAGGCATATTCAAAGCAAAACGAATTCACAAATGAAACTTTTGAGAGAGCAGTCCAAGAAATAACTGTTAAATCGAACGCAAATGAGCTGTCTATCACACAAAAGATAACAGGACTTACAGCCGGGAATGAATATAAGGTTGAAAAGCCTGAAAGCCTTTTTCGCTGGTCATGTATCAATATTAATAATAAACCTTGCGAATCAAAGGAGGATCAGGCATTAATTTTAATCCCTGAACAGAATCAGCTCGTATTTGAATATATAATCCCGATTACAAAGGATAGTAAGGCCTTTTTACTTGAAGATTGGACCACATCTTTGTCTGAGGTTGCTGTAACAAGATCATCTATTATTATTGTTGATTCTGTTAAAAAAGGCGGTACATGGGCAGCAGGGGCAATGCTGAAGGGATTCAAAGAAATGGATTTAATTGATTATTATTATTTTGAGGGAATCGGAAGCGCTCCTGCTGTTTATTGGCAGTCTGAACCTCTCCTAGCTACAGAAAGCAAAAATGGGCTGGTTACTTATTTTAGCAATCAAGAAATTAACAATACTATTATTAAGGAGATTCAAAGTCTAAAAGATTTTCCTTACATATCTGTCATTTTTACGAATCAAATTAATGAACAGTCTAGCAAAGGTCTTTTAATTTCAAAACCAGATATTAAAGAAGATGCTTTTAAACGGAAAATATTTAACTATTTTTATGAGAAAAAATTAAAAAATCTCCCAAATGAAGAAAATTGGGTCATTGATGTTCTTACTTCCTATTCGGCTAATTTACAAGCGGGCACTGCAAAGGGCAATCAAGTTTTACTTGAAATGAAGAATAAGCTGACAGAAGAGGAAATAGGGGATTTCTTTACTGCTATTAATAGTAGTTCTAAACCTTTAACCTTACAAAATTTAGATAACTTTGTTTCTGAAATCCGAGGTTTAAGTACCCGATTTTTCACATTGAATGAAGGGAAAGTCGACTCTCTTGTTCCTCTTTATTTTTACGATTCTCGAAAAGTTGTTGTAAATGGTACTGCTAATGAAGGATTAGAGGTTATTTTTGAAGAAGGAAATAGTATGTTTCCTTTTATTAATACAATGATAGCATTAGATTATGAAGCAGAAGTTCTTACTGATAAGGAAACTATTCTTCTAAAGAAAGGGTCAAATACATACCGTTTTTTTCTAAACAGAAATATTTTTATATATAACGAAGATGATTATGGTTTATTAGAAAGACCATTAGCGGTCATTAATGGAAATATATATATGAGCGGGCAATGGATTGAAACATTGTTTAAGGTTACGATTGAAGAAGAGGATGATGAAATTATTTTTTCTTATTAAGATAACAGGTTTGGAAAAAATAAAAAACCCTGCAGAAATTCTGCAGGGTCCTTCTATATCCTCATTAAGGATAGAAGGCAAAGGGAGAGGAGAAACCGGAGGAAGAACTTATGGGGAAACGTAAGTCTTCTCCGCGGTTGGCAACAACATCCTCGAATAGATGCTGTTAATTACATTATTTCCACAATAGCTCTGGATATACACTATTAGGGATATTTTTTTCCAGTGGTCCATTAAATGGATCAATCATCATTTTTTTACACCTTGGTGGGATGAATCGAATAACATGTTGGCGACAGATAATAATTATGATAGGATAGGAAGGAAAAAATAGACAGAGTAATGATTAGTGGTGATAATGAATAATGAGAGTAGTTTCAGGAACTAGAAAAGGAAAGGCACTAAAGGCCGTACCTGGAAGTTCAACAAGACCAACAACTGATAAAGTGAAGGAAGCCATGTTTAATATGATTGGACCTTATTTTAATGGGGGAACTGTCCTTGACTTATTCGCCGGGAGCGGGGGGCTTGGCATAGAAGCTTTAAGCCGTGGCATTGAGAAGGCGATTTTTGTAGACAAGGATGGGAAAGCGATTCAGACTATTCACGAAAATGTGAATACATGTGATTTTGAGGACAGAGCAGAAATTTATCGAAATGAAGCGGAAAGAGCTTTGAAGGCAGTTATAAAAAGAGAATTATCTTTTGATATTATCTTTATGGATCCTCCTTATAAAAAACAGCAGCTTTTAAAACTGATGGAAATAATTAATACAGAAAATGTGCTTGTTGAAGGCGGAACCATTGTATGTGAGCATGGCTCTGATATTCAATTACCTGACACTGTTGGAAGACTTGAAAAGCGAAAATATGAAAAATACGGTATGATTGCGATAACAATCTATCATATGCCGATATAAATATACGAGGGGGATAATTATGGGCGGTATTGCTGTTTGCCCTGGTAGTTTTGATCCAATTACTTATGGACATCTGGATATTATTAAAAGAGGAGCAAAAGTATTTGATCAAATTCATGTTGTTGTATTAAATAACTCTTCGAAAAATCCATTATTTACTGTTGATGAAAGGTTAAAGTTAATAAAGGAAGTGACTAAGGAGATACCAAATGTGACGGTTTCTGCCTTTCAGGGCTTGCTTGTGGATTATGCGAATATGGTAAATGCAAGCGCTATTATTCGCGGTCTGCGTGCAGTTTCGGATTTTGAATATGAGATGCAGATCACTTCCATGAACCGTGTACTAAATGATAAAATTGAAACCTTTTTCATCATGACAAACAATCAATATTCTTTTTTAAGCTCTAGTATTGTAAAGGAAGTTGCCAAATATAATGGAAAGGTTTCTGAGCTTGTTCCCCCTGCTGTAGAAGAAGCACTTAAGGATAAATTTAATAAATAAAACAAACGAGCACATTTCGTGCTCGTTAATTTACATTACATTAAAGCTATCTTCCTAATCTTCTTGCAAGTAATATTGTGTAACATAGCAATGCGAAGATCGTGATAAGAGGACCGGCTTCCGAAAGACTTGTAAACCATTTATGCATCCAGGAGCCTTCACCCAAAAAGGCAACTGGCACTGCATTCGAAGGCTGTTCAGTATTGTAAAAACGCTCATATACAGGATTCCAGAGAAGGGCTGCATATAAAGCAGCAAAAAAACCATGAAATATCCGTGCAATGAAGAACGGCTTAAAATCAATATCAGTCTGTGCTAGTATACTTGCGACTTGCGCCTGAACACTAAAGCCGCTGAATGCTAAAATAAAGCTTGTAATGATTGCATGATGCATTAGAGTTGCTTCCTGAACTTGGCTGGTCAACTGACTCCCAAGAGTGATTTCAAAAATACCCGAAATAAATGGAGTGCTTAATTCAACTGGAAGACTAAATGCTGACAGGATAAATTCTAATCCGCCAGCTAAAAAGGCGGTAATTCCAAGATGGTAAAGTAATTTATTAATGACAGAAAAAAGAATAATAAATCCGCCAATCATTAATAATGTTCGAATAGACGACATGACTGCATCGCCAAGTAGCTTGCCAATCGGCCGATTATCATTAATTCTCGTACGATGAAGGACGGATAATGCATATCTAATAGAGGGCTTTCTTTGTTTCTTCTCGTTAGTCGCTTCGTTTTTACGGCCATAAAATCTCATTGAAAGTCCAACTGTAATATTGCCTAAATAATGAGCTAATGCAAGGATTACACCAAGCTTTGCATTATGGAAAAAACCGACAGACACAGCACCGAAAATAAACAATGGATTGGAACAATTAGTGAAGGAAACTAATCGTTCAGCTTCAGTTTTGGATATTTGACCTTCTTGTCTTAGTCGTGCAGTTAATTTTGCACCTGCAGGAAACCCGGATGCCATGCCCATTGCCCAAACAAACCCGCCAACACCAGGAACCTTGAATAATGGGCGCATAAGCGGCTCAAGGAGTACACCAATGAACCTGACTACTCCAAACCCTATAAGCATTTCAGAAACAATAAAAAAAGGTAAAAGGGAAGGAAATACGATTTCCCACCACATGTTCAAGCCCCTTATGGAAGCATCTACAGACTCTTGAGGAAAAGATATAAGTGATATGGCCATCATCGTTACGGATAAGGCAAGAATGATTGTTTTTATTTTAGAACGTAACACTAGGCAGAGCCTCCCTCAAAAGTTGAACTGACTGTTACTTCAAATAAGCCTTGTCCTCTATAAATCAATATACTCATAGAACAGTAAAATAGACCATAAGATTGAACATGAATCATTAATTACCTCACATTTAGGCATACAGCTCATAACACAAAGAAAAATAGCCTCGAAGGAGGAATCTTTTTGGAAAGGCCGAAAATTGGATTGGCACTTGGATCAGGAGGAGCTAGAGGGTTTGCACATTTAGGAGCTATTAAGGTATTGAAGGAAGAAGGAATTCCGATTGATTTTATAGCTGGGAGCAGTATGGGCGCGATGGTTGGATGTTTTTACGGGGCCGGATTGGATATTAACCGCTTATATAAATTAGCTAAAGCTTTTAAACGTAAATATTATCTGGATTTTACTGTTCCGAAAATGGGTTTTATTGCAGGGAAAAAAGTGAAGGAGCTTATACGTATTTTTACTCACGGCAAACATTTAGAGCAATTAGAGCTGCCGGTTAAGGTAGTTGCAACAGATTTAATGACTGGGGAAAAGGTGATCTTTGAAAAAGGTCCCATTGCTGATGCAGTTCGTGCCAGTATATCAATTCCTGGGATATTTGTTCCTGAAAAACTTAACGGTCGTCTCCTTGTAGATGGCGGGGTTGTTGACCGTGTCCCCGTATCTGTTGTAAAGGAAATGGGTGCAGATATTGTCATTGCGATAGATGTATCACATGTCAAAACAAATGCTGAAATTACATCCATTTACGATGTAATTATGCAGAGTTTGGATATTTTGCAGATGGAATTAGTCACTCATCGGGAAATTGTTTCGGATTTTATGATTAAGCCACGGGTTGAAATGTATAGTTCAAGAGCATTTACAAATATTGAAGATATCATTCGAATTGGGGAAGAAGAAACGAGAAAGCAAATTAAACAAATTAAAGAAGTAATCAACCAGTGGAAGGAGCCTGCAAGTGAATGAGAAATAAATACATTATACGTTCCTTCATGACCGCAGCAATCATTCTAATATTAAGTTCTTTTTATTCCTTACCGTACTATGTGTCTAAGCCAGGCTTAGCAAAAGAACTTGGACCAATCATTCAAGTCGAAAACGGATACGAGGAAGCAGGAAGCTTCATGCTGACGACTGTGAGGATGGGGAAAGCAAATATATATTCATATGCCATTGCAAAGCTAAACCCATATCATGAACTATATCAAATTGATGAAATCAGGAGGGAAAACGAAACGGATGAAGAATATAATGTTCGGCAGCTTCATTTAATGTCTTCTTCTAAACAGTCAGCCATTGAAACGGCATACAAGAAAGCGAAAATTCCCATTCATTATAAGTATCATGGCATTTTTGTCTTGAATGTGAAGCCTGGTATGCCTGCTGATGGAAAACTGAAAGCAGGTGACCGCATCTTTAAAGTTGATGGGAAGGAATTTGAATCCTCAGATCAATTTATTACTTATATTTCCGGAAAAAATGAAGGTGACGAAGTAGAGTTTACATTTGAACGCCAAAATAAAATAAGTGAGATCAAGATTGCGTTACAAAAACTTCAAGAGACTGGAAAAGCTGGTGTTGGGATTGCCTTAGTGGATGATAAGGAAATTGAGGTAAAGCCAAATGTAACGATAAACAGCGAGGATATTGGCGGACCTTCCGCAGGCTTTATGTTCTCGTTGGAAATATATAATCAGTTAGTGGAAGAAGATTATACGAGAGGATATAAAATTGCCGGAACTGGAACGATTAACTCAAAAGGAGTGATAGGGAGAATTGGGGGAATTGAGCTAAAAATTGTTGCTGCTGATAAAGCTGGTGCAGAAATTTTCTTTGCTCCAAAAGAAGGTGGAGCACAAGATTCTAATTATAATGCGGCAGTAAAGACGGCGAAGGATATTGGTTCAAAAATGAAAGTTGTTCCCGTTGATACATTTGATGAAGCCATTGATTATTTATATAAACTAAAATCAAAATAGCGGCATAAACCGCTATTTTTGATGTTGAATTTTTGTTATTCCAGGAAAAGCGGCGGCTGTTTAAATTCCATTTCCAACAGGCGCTGCTGGGCATTTCCTAAGGCACCCATTGAATAAATCCGGGAAGCTTTAATATCAAGTGCTAGTTGATTATTGTGCACTGAGGAAATTTTTGAAATTAAAGGCAGCTGCAGCCGTGATTTTTTCTTGTTTAAATACTGTCTCCCTTTAGAAGTCATTCCTAATAGACGCAAATATTCTGCTTTTTCAGCTTGATTATTCATTTCATTCTTTCTTGTATTTGTTAAAATATGTAAACATGCCCTTTGAAGCCTTGTCCACGTATACCTCTTCGTTTTTATTTTTTTCATAAACTCATTAAAACTATTCGATACGAGTACAGCGTCAGCAAGACGATTTTCTAGACCTTCTTCCACTTCATAAATAAAGCTTAATTCCTTCAAAGTGGAATGCAGAATTCTATATTTTAAATACGGCCAATAGGTCTCCCATTGATGAAAAAGCCCGAATTCCTGTCTATAATCAAGTAGTGCTTGATAGGATGTTTTAGGCATGTATTGTTTAAGGTCAGCCATATTACCTTCCTCTGAGAATAAGGCTTTTCTAATGCTTGTTGCACTAGCAATCGTTTCAGAAGAAAAATGAGGATCATGATAATCTGCACTCTTCCTAGACACTGTCAAAGGCTGAATAGAAGCACCTTGTTTTTGAACAGCCTTTATATATTGAAAACCCAATATATTATTAGGTTTTGACATATCAAGCAACTCTTTATGTGGGGATAGATCATGGAAAGATAAAGAAGTTGCCTTCGGATAACTATTTCCTCGTTCTAAATAATATTTCACTTGTCTTTGATAATGTTCATTATTTGTTTCAAGGAAGGTGATAGTCCGGTAAAAGCTTTCGATATCTCCTGATTCACTTCCAAAGCAAAGGGAATGACATCCTGCAGCTTCGAGAATGGAAACTGCGCCGCTTGCAAATGAATTAGCCTGCTGTGTAGCAAAGGAATATGGCAGTTCAAAAACAATATCAGCTCCGGCCTTTAATGCCATCTCTGTGCGCTTCCATTTTGATACTAGGGAGGGTTCGCCTCTTTGAAGAAAATTACCGCTCATCACCGCAATAACAACTTCAGCATCTGCAAGTTTTTTTGCTTCCTGCAGATGAAAAGCATGTCCATTATGAAAAGGATTATATTCTACAATTACGCCAACAGCATTCATTTTCATTTTGTCTCCTTACATTAGTTTAAAAGAGAGTGGGGAGGTGAAGGATAATAAAAAAGCAGAAAGGACAAAGGGTTTAAATAATCTGATAATGAACACATTATACTGTAAAGATTTTTTATTGACAAATAATTATTTGAAAGCTATAATTACCTTTGTTGCCTTGGGGTGATTTATATGAAATGGACATTAAGTCAGTTACAAAAATATCGAAGCAAGGAATTGCTCATTGATGAATTAGTTGAAGTTGACGAGATTAAAAACATTGATCCGACAATTAGAGATGCATCACCGATGAGGGTCACTGGCCGAGCGGATATTGATTCTGCAAAGGTATCCTTCCATTTAAAAATGGAAGGGAAAATAATTCTTCCTTGTTCTCGTACGTTAGTTGACGTAAGCTATCCAATTAATGTAGAAACAACTGAAACTTTTCTCTTAAAAGGTTTAGATTATGAAACCGATGAGGAAGTTCACCAAGTAATAGGTGATGTGATTGACCTAATGCCGGTCATTCATGAGATCCTGTTACTCGAGGTTCCAATGCAAGTATTCTGCGAAGATAGCAGTGAAGAAGGAGCTCCTCAGTCTGGAAAGGATTGGGAGGTCATTCAGGAGCAAGATAAAAAGGATAAAATAGATCCTCGTCTTGCTGGACTTGCTCATTTTTTTGATCATAGTGATCCTTCTTCCGATTCATAATTGGAGGAAAACTACACTCTCTAAATCTCTTTAAGGAGGTGGGACTAATGGCTGTACCTTTTAGAAGAACTTCTAAAACTGCGAAAAGAAAACGTCGTACCCATTTTAAATTACAGGTACCTGGTATGGTAGAATGCCCAAACTGTGGTGAAATGAAACTTGCTCACCGCGTATGTAAGGCTTGCGGAACATACAAAGGAAAAGAAGTTGTTAACAACTAATTTCCAATCAGATAAAAGCACAAGAACATAATGTTCTTGTGCTTTTATCGTTTTGAGCTACTATTAGAAGGAGAAAGAACAATATAAATGCTGATGGGGGATCTCATGGACTCATACATATTGGAAAAGCATGCAGATGGATTATTAGTGTTTACGATTAACAGACCAGATAAAAGAAATGCAATCAGTTATGAAATTATGGACGGTTTAGAAGAAGCCCTGTCTCTAGCTAATGAAGATGATATTAAGGTTCTGGCAATAACAGGTCAAGGGGGAAAGGCGTTTTGTTCTGGTGGGGATTTATCCGATTTCCATCGTTTAAGAACAGAGGAGGAAGCCTATGTGATGCTTAGTAGAATGTCCGATTTACTAGTCAAGCTTTTGCTGTTGCCAAAGCCTACAATTGCCCTGCTGAACGGAACTGCCGTTGGAGGAGGCTGTGAGCTAGCTTCAGCCTGTGATTTTCGTATTGCAAGTAAGCATGTTAAGGCTGGATTTATCCAAGGTTCTTTGGCTATTACTACTGGCTGGGGAGGCGGAACCTTTCTATCTGAAAGACTTTTGCCTGCGAATGCGATGAAAATGCTAATGGAAGCTCACACTTATGAAGCAGAACAATTAAAAGAACTAGGGTTTGTTCAATCTATTGTCGAGGGGGATATTCTAGAAAGCGCCCGAAAATACTTAAAAAATATACTTTGTTTAGAGTCAGATGTGTTAAAAGCCTATAAAACAATGTTTATTAATAAATGGAATGAGTCCGGGCTTCAAGAGAGAGTGAAGGAAGAGGTAAGGAGATGTGCGAAATTATGGGAGAGTGACGCACATCATCAGCAAGTAGCCAAGTTTTTGGAGAAAAAATAAGGTTTTTCTACATTCTTTATAGATAATCATTTAGGATATCAGTCTATCTTTTCTAGCATAAGCATATGTATAAATAAAAAACACTAGGAGGGATATTCTGATGTCTTCAACTCGACAAGATGCTTGGACTCACGATGAAGATTTACTTCTTGCTGAATTGGTGCTTCGCCATATTAGAGAAGGTGGTACACAGCTTCAGGCTTTTGAAAAAGTAGGGAAAAAACTATCAAGGACAGCAGCAGCTTGCGGATTTCGCTGGAATTCATTTGTAAGAAAACAATATAAATCTGGTATTGAGCTAGCCAAAAAACAGCGGAAGGAAAGAAAACACAACCCTCAAGCTGAAGAGGCAGAAAAGTTACAAGAAAATGACCACGTAGCGGATAATCTTGAAGTTCTTGCAGAAAATTCACATGGAAATGAAAAACCGTTGGAATTTGAAGATTTGATCAGCTACTTAAAAAACCTTTATCACAAAGCTGAAGAGTCCAGTTCACAAAGTGAAGATATTAAAACAAATGAAGCAAGAATTCAACAGCTTGAAAAGCAGCTGTATTATCTTGCATCAGAAAACGAACGTTTAATCAAAGAATTAAACTCAATTGAAAAGGAATACAAGTCATTAATTGAAATTATGGAAAGAGCAAGAAAAATGGTTGCAATCAAAAATGAAGATAGTCAGCAAAAAATTTAATCTGAAAAAATAAAAGCGGACAATTTTTGTCCGCTTCGTACATATGTCCGTTTTGCATATTCTATTTCACTGTCAAGGTCATTGGAGCTTTAAGCATCCCTAATTAATGAGTCTGCTCTTTAACCCCTTCTGGAAACCATACTAGAGGGTTTTCTCCACGATCTCTTTCCATGTCATAATGAACAGAAGAAAAGCCCATCTTTTGCCAAAACTCAGCTGACTTTACTCTTGGATTTGTCTTAATTGGCAGACCTAAACTTTTCGAATATTCAACAAGTGCAGTTCCATAGCCTTTATTTTGATAGTCAGGGATTACTTCTAATTTCCATAATTCTAAGTAATCTTGAGCAGGTTCGAAATATCTGTCAAAGTTTTTTTCAACTTGATAAAGGCTCATTCTTGCAACTAACTTATCCCCAAAATAAATTCCGTAAAACGGTGACTTACTATCGTTCTCAATTATATTTGCTTCCAGATCTTCAAGCATAGAAAGCTCTTGTAAGCCATATTCTTTAAATTTTTTAAACTCTTCAAGTGTTTTATAATTAATAACCAATTTTTCAACCGTGTATTCCATGAATATTCCTCCCTTTTAATCCTATAGTTATAAGTAGGATTTTTTTATCTAAATAATGTAGGCGCTTTCTTCTATTAATAATATTATATAACAATAATCAGGAAATTGTAATCAATCTGACATTTAATCTTTATATGGAAATGACTAGCGATTATTCTCATCGAACCGTTTACACGTAAAGGAGGAAAACACGGAAGGTTGTAGAAGTATACTACATGGATTATTTAACCTTTCAATGGACTTTAGATCAGCTTCTTGTTAGACATCGAGGAAGAAAGGGGAGAGCCATTAGTGAGGAAAATATTAATTGCAAATAGAGGAGAAATTGCTTTACGTATTATCAAAACCTGTCATTTAATGGGCATTGAAACTGTCGCTGTTTATTCCGATGCCGACAAGGAAATGCCTTTCGTCAAAAAGGCTGCACATGCATTTAGTATTGGAGAAGCACCGGTGAATCAATCGTATTTAAAAATGGATACGATACTGGAAATCGCGAAAAAGGAAGGAGTAGATGCCATTCATCCTGGCTATGGCTTTTTATCGGAAAATGCGGATTTCGCAAAGGCTGTACATAAGGCGGGAATCTCATTTATTGGTCCATCTCCGGATACGATTGAATTAATGGGAGACAAAATTGTCTCAAGGCGAACGATGATGGAGGCGGGTGTACCAGTAGTTCCAGGCAGTGAGGAAGGAACCTCTACACTTGAGGAAGCTTGCCGGCTCGCAGAGTTAATTGGTTATCCAGTAATGCTTAAAGCTAGCGGAGGCGGTGGAGGAATAGGCATGATACGCTGTGAAAATGAGCAAGCCCTTGCCAAATCCTTTGGGTCTACGAAAGCGCGAGCAAAAGCCTATTTTGGTTCAGAAGAAGTATTTGTTGAAAAATATATAGAAAATGCAAGGCATATAGAGGTACAAATTTTTGGAGATGATTATGGAAATAATGTCCACTTGTACGAAAGGGATTGCTCCATTCAAAGAAGGCACCAAAAAGTGGTAGAGGAATCACCATCCCCATTTTTAACTGAAGAATGTAAGGGGAAAATGTACGAGACAGCCTTAAAAGCAGCCTCTGCAGTTAACTATAAAAATGCAGGCACAATTGAATTTATTGTGGATGAGCAGGAAAATTTTTATTTTTTAGAAATGAATACAAGGCTTCAAGTAGAGCATCCTGTTACAGAACAAATAACGGGTTTGGACCTAGTGGAATGGCAAATTCTTGTTGCTAGGGGAGATAAATTACCGCTGTTGCAAAATGAAATAAGCAGATCGGGACATGCGATTGAATTTAGATTATATGCAGAAGACCCGAAAAGTTTTCTGCCTTCTCCGGGAAAAATTGAAGTGTTCCAATGGCATGCCATTAAAGGTGTCCGTGTAGATTCAGGATATGATTCAGCCTCTACTGTTACACCCTTTTATGATCCAATGATCGCAAAGTGCATAATATATAGTGAAACTAGGGATGAGGCAATAAGGAAGGCTAGCAAATTTTTTGCTGAACTTGAGTTAAAGGGAATTAATACAAATGCACCTCTTTTTAAAGAAATATTGATGGATTCAGACTTTAAAAGCGGCAATTATACGACAAGCTTTCTTTTAAATAAAACCTTTTCAGTCAATATTTGAGATGCTGTGAATGCAGTTAATTTGTTGAATTGGATGTTAAGGTTATTATTTCCCTTTTTCACTTCCGAAAAAGGGGTTCTTTGTATACATATAATTAACTCTTAATAGTAGTCTTTCTAATTACCTTTTATCATTTTTCTGTTAAAATATGACTAAATACATAGATAGTGAAGTGGATGTTATGAAAATTGCAATTATTGGCGGAGGATCATTAGGTCTTCTATTTGCCCATTATCTAAATGAATTTCATCATGTATGCTTATATGTCCGTTCAATGGAACAGGAGTTTACCTTATCATCTGAAGGATTAATTTTTGAAAAAAATGAACAAAAGATCGTTCATTCTATTAACACTGCAAAGTTTTCTGCTTGGGAAGGAAATGAAGATTTAACAATTCTTGCTGTTAAACAATATCATTTGCCCGATATTTTGCAGAGAATCGCAGACATTGCCCCCTGCTATAAAGGATCTTTCTTATTTCTGCAAAATGGTATGGGGCATATCAAATTATTGGATTCGATACAGGCGAATAATGTTTATATTGGATCTGTCGAGCATGGAGCAAAGAAGGAAAGTTTAAATCATGTTATTCATACAGGAAATGGAATTACGAGAATAGCTATATATAAGGGCCAATCTTTAAACCTTATGAATGAAATAGCAAATCAATATGTTGATCGCTTTCCGTTTGTGACAGAAAAAGATTATGAAAGCATGCTAGTAAAAAAGCTAATTGTAAATTCAGTTATTAATCCTTTAACCGCAGTTTTAAATGTTCGCAATGGTGAACTACTTGACAACCCATATTACAATAAGCTCTTTAAGCAAATGTTTAACGAAATTAGTTCTATTTTATATATGGAGAATAAAGATGAGACACTATCACATCTTGAAAATGTATGCAGGAAAACAGCTGCTAATCGTTCATCCATGCTCCAAGATTTAGATGGAAATCGACCGACTGAAGTGGATGCGATCCTAGGCTATGTGCTGGAAAAGGCAGGTGACATTGGAGTGCATGCTCCTCTTACTGAATTTTTTTATCATTCGATAAAAGGTAAGGAGTATTAAGGAAGGGAGGCGTATGAATGATATCTTTTTTATCTTCAGTCATTGCTATATTTGTTACAATTCCATTATTAGGTTATTTTCTCGTATTCATTATATGTAAGCAAGTGACAAGGCAGCATAAAAAATCAGTACACATGGCTCTAGATGTAAGTACCTTCCTGTTTATCATCTCTGTCCATTTTTTAATACTGGCAATTTGGGAACAATCGTTTTTATGGATTATTTTTTTATCCTTGCTTGTTTTAGCCATTATATTTGTCTTACTTCATTGGAAAATCAAACATGAAATAAATTTGCTGCTAGTTTTCAAAGGGTTTTGGCGATTTAATTTTCTCGTATTTTTTACGGCATATATTGTGTTAACAGTAATTGGATTAATTCAAAGCGTAAGTGGATTTGTAGCGGGAGGTTAATATAATTTTGAGCAAAGTCTTTTTCTTTTCAAATCAGACAATGCTATACTCATATGGAAACAAATGAAGATGAATAAGAATGATTGATAAGCATGTACAGCCTATTAATGAAAATTGTGGATTAGAAAGGAAGACTTAAATGGAGATTTTAAATCTCTCCTTACCGGCGACAAACCGATTTGCAACAGAATATTTAGAACAGACAAAGAATATTCAGAGATATTTTCATTATCGTTACAATGACCACTTAGATTTTGAAAAACGCCGCGGAGAATTATTGAATCGTTCATATATGAGAGAAGAACTCGCAGCTCACATTGAACAATACATGTCTAAATTCCCAGGCTCTGAAATGGTTCAGTCTTCACTCCAAAAGCTGAAGCAGGAAAATAGTACAGTTATTATTGGTGGTCAGCAGGCGGGTATACTTACTGGGCCACTTTATAGCATACATAAGATTATTTCGATCGTTAGCCTGGCGAAACAAAAGGAGCAGGAATTAAATATTCCGGTTATACCAGTCTTTTGGATTGCAGGAGAGGATCATGATTATCAGGAAGTTAATCATGTATATGTTGAAAATAACAATAAAATCGAAAAGAAAGTATATCCGGAAAAAATACGTGATAAACGAATGGTCTCTGATATTACGATCGACCGGGAACAGTGTCTCAAATGGGTGGAAGCGATTATTCAAACTTTTGGGGAAACTGAACATACGCTAGGCCTTCTGGCAGAAGCGGAAGCAGCTATCAGCAAATCTGATTCATTTGTTGATTTTTTTGCCTATCTTATTATGCAGATGTTTAAGGATACGGGTCTCTTAATTATTGATTCAGGTGACCGAAAACTTCGAAGTCTTGAAAAGGAGTTTTTTGTCAAACAAATAAACTGCTTTAAAGAGATCACGAAATCTGTATTATCCCAGCAGTCTGAACTTAAAGAAGATGGCTTTTCAAATATGATTGAAATAAGTAATGATGCTGCAAATTTATTTTATTATGACGAAGATAATTATGAAAGAATCCTCCTAGAGTATGATAAGGATAAGGATGCATTCAGCGGAAAAGACGGTTCCTTTCAAATCACCCGGCAAAGCTTGCTTGATCTCGCACAGGAGTTTCCTGAAAAGCTTAGCAATAACGTAGTAACTAGACCGATCATGCAAGAATGGCTATTTCCAACACTTGCTTTTATTGCTGGACCTGGAGAAATTGCGTACTGGGCAGAGCTAAAAATGGCGTTTGAACACTTTGATTTAAGAATGCCTCCAATCGTACCTCGTCTAAATATTACCTTCCTAGATCGCTCTATAGAATCAGATATACTTGAGCTTGGGCTTGATTTGGAAGAAGTATTAATTTCGGGTACAGAAAAGGAAAGGCTTCAGTTTCTACAATCAATTAGGGATCAGCAATTGAAAGAGCTTTTCAATAAAACAAAGCAGGAATTTCTGCAAAATTACGAAATGCTGGAAAGCTATTTAATGAAAAAAGATAGAGGCTTGGTTCCACTTCTTAAAAAGAATGAAGGCTTATTGATCAAGCAGCTGGATTTTATGGAAGCAAAGCTTGATCAGGCAGAACAATTAAAATATGACGTATTGATAAATAAGTTTGCAAGGGTAGAGAATGCCATCAGGCCACTAGGTTCACCCCAAGAACGGATGTTGAATTGTTTATTCTTTATCAATCAATATGGATTTAACTTTATCCATAACCTTTTGGAGTGCAGCTTTACATTCGATGGCACCCATAAATTAATTAAAATGTAAGCAATAAAATATTTGCCGAAAAAAGACTTTATCCCATAGGATGAAGTCTTTTTTTGTTGAAGAACAGAGAGGATTTTAAAATGGTGCAAAGATTTGTAGGGAAAAGACGAACGAAAAAATGGGAATAGCTGATATTTTCTAAAGGATTTTAAAGCCAGTCATAGAATTTTAAAAATATGTGGAGGAAAGTGGGGGAATGTGGTACATTTGAGTAAGAAAGTGGGGTTAGTGGGTATGTTCATGGGGGAGTACCATCATAACATTGATAATAAGGGCCGTTTAATTGTACCTGCTAAATTCCGTGATGGTTTAGGAGAATCATTTGTCCTAACACGCGGCTTGGATCAATGTTTGTTTGGCTACCCAATGGATGAATGGAAGCTGCTAGAAGAAAAGCTTAAAGGCTTACCGCTCACAAAAAAAGATGCTCGTGCATTTACCCGTTTTTTCTTTTCTGGTGCTACGGAATGTGAAATTGATAAACAAGGAAGAATAAATATAACCTCCCCTCTTGCTTCATATGCAAACTTGGAAAAAGAATGTGTCGTTTTAGGGGTTTCCAGCAGGATTGAAATATGGAGTAAAAGTTTATGGGAGGATTATTTCTCTGATTCAGAGGAATCTTTTGCTGAAATTGCAGAGAATATGATTGGGTTTGATATTTAACTTTATTCAGCAGAAAAAGAGGTGGACATCATGTTTGAACATACAACAGTATTACTGAAAGAAACAGTAGATGGTTTGGATATTCATCCTGAAGGCGTGTATGTTGATTGTACATTAGGCGGGGCAGGACATAGTGAATTAATATTGTCCAAGCTATCAGGTAATGGAAAGCTATATGCTTTTGACCAAGACGATACGGCTATTTTACATGCTAAGGAAAAACTTGCAAAATACGGTGATAGAATAACATTTATTAAAAGTAACTTTGAACATCTTCAAGCGGAATTGGAAAAGTTGGGAGTTCATCAAGTTGATGGGGTATTGTATGATTTAGGTGTTTCATCTCCCCAATTAGATACTCCTGAACGAGGCTTTAGCTATCATCATGATGCTCCATTAGATATGAGAATGGACATGGATGCAGATTTTTCTGCTTATGATGTCGTTAATCATTGGAGCTATGGTGATTTAGTAAAGATTTTCTTTAAATACGGAGAAGAAAAGTTTTCAAAGCAAATTGCTCGAAAAATTGAAGCTGCACGCGAACTGTCTCCAATTGAAACGACTGGCCAGCTCGTTGAATTGATTAAGGAAGCAATTCCAGCCCCCGCTAGAAGAAAAGGCGGTCACCCTGGAAAAAGAGTTTTTCAGGCAATACGTATTGCCGTTAATGACGAATTAGGCGTATTTGAGAGATCCTTGCAGCAAGCTATTGATATTTTGAAGCCTGGCGGAAGGATTAGTGTCATTACATTCCATTCACTCGAGGATAGGATTTGCAAGGTTTCATTTAAAGCTGCGAGCGAAACACCTAATCTCCCTCATGGATTGCCGATTATTCCAGATGAATTCAAACCAGTCTTAAAATTAATTACAAGAAAGCCTATCACTCCGTCTGAAGAAGAACTGGAGATGAATAATAGAGCTAGATCAGCAAAGCTTCGAATCGCTGAAAAATTATAGAAAATAATTGAAAACTAAAATAGAAACTATAACAGGAGGGATAGAATGGGAAACCTAGCGCGGAAACTCCAGCAAGAGCAAAGACATGAACAGCAAAAACAAATGGTACAAGCACCAAAGAAGGTAAAGAATCGAAATCCGTGGCTTTCACCAGGGGAAAAAATATTAGGTTTAGTTTTCACAGGGATTGTTTGTTTTGGTGCAGTTAATATTGTCTCTAATCAAGCGGCAATTTACGAAATAAATAAAGAAATTCAAGATACAAAAGTAGCTATTCAGGAACAGAATAGGGTAAATGGAGATCTTGAAATGCAAGTAAGCGAACTAAGTACATACGAACGGATTTGGGAAAAGGCGAAGGAGCTAGGGCTGAAATTAAATGAAAACAATGTTAAGGTTGTGCACGATTAATGATTAAAAAACAGCCAAATATTAACTTTGGAGCAGCAATATTATTTGTAATGTTTGGTCTGCTCTTTTTTGTCTTAGTTTACCGCTTTATCTCCATACAAATGACAGGTGAAATCCGGGGACATGTTCTAGCTGCAAAGGCGCAACAAAAATATGAAAATGAAAGAGTAATAGAAGCAAGGCGAGGGACGATATTTGACCGAAATGGAGAAGTCCTCGCTACTGATATGAACTCATATAAACTTGTTGCGATTTTAGATGAGAAAATGACCACAAATGATAAAAAGCCCCGTCACGTGATGAATCCAGAAAAAACGGCAAGAGAACTTGCAAAAGTAATTGAAATGAATGAGTCAGACATTTATAAAATCTTAACTAAATTAAAACCTGATAGTAATGAAAAGCCTTTTCAGGTTGAGTTCGGCAAAGCTGGCCGTGATTTAACAAACCAGAAGAAAAGAGAAATAGAAGAATTGAAGCTTCCTGGGATTACATTCATTAAAGATACAAAACGTTTTTATCCTAATGGTGTATTTGCTTCCCATTTAGTTGGTTACGTAGAAAAAAAAGAAACTGAAAAAAATAGAACTGATACAATAGGAATGCTCGGATTAGAGCAAAGTCTGAATGATATTTTGACAGGGGAAAATGGCAAGGTTAAATACGAAAGTGATCTTTGGGGATACCTATTGTCTGACAGTGAGGAACATGTTACCCCTGCTCGTGATGGACAGGATGTCTATTTAACGATTGATAAGAAAATCCAAACCTTTTTGGAGGATTCTTTAAATAAAGTAGATAGCGAATATAAACCAAAGAAAATTTTCGCGGTTGTGGCAGATCCGAAAACCGGAGAGATCCTGGCAATGGGGCAAAGGCCCTCATTTCACCCAATGACGAAGGAAGGGATAAGTGAAACATGGCATAATGAGATCATTGAGAATTCATTTGAACCAGGTTCAACGATGAAAATTTTTACCTTGGGAGCGGCTATTGAAGAAGGAGTTTTCAACCCGAATGATTCATTTAAGTCAGGACAATATGCCGTAGATAATAAGACAAGACCTGTTCGAGATTGGAACAATGGCAATGGCTGGGGAACCATTTCCTATTTAGAAGGGGTTCAACGCTCATCCAACGTTGTATTCGCAAAACTTGTAAAAGAAAAACTGGGCTTTGACCGCTACGAACAATATTTAACGAGTTTTGGCTTTGACCGGCCAACAGGAATTGAATTGCCGAAAGAAACAGGAGGTAAAATCGTCTATAATTGGCCATTGGAAAAAATAACAACTGGCTTTGGGCAGGGAACAGCTATTACTCCTATCCAGCAGGTTCAGGCGGCTACTGCTATCGCCAATGATGGGAATATGATGAAGCCTCATATTATTAGTAGAATTGTCGATCCTAATAGTGATGATAGAATAGTTAAAAAGACCGAGCCCGAAATTGCAGGAAAGCCTATTTCCGCAAACACAGCAAAACAAGTTAGAGATATTTTGGAAACGGTCGTATCCTCACCTAAAGGAACCGGCTTCAATTATTACAATATTGAAGGATACGATATTGCTGGAAAAACAGGGACTGCACAAATTCCTGATCCTCAAGGCGGATATTTAACTGGCCGTCAAAACTATGTGTTTTCATTTTTAGGAATGGCTCCAAAGGATGATCCTAAGTTAGTTGTCTATGTGGCAGTCCAGCAGCCTGAAATTGATATTCATACGAGTGGAGCAATTCCAGTTGCTGATATTTTTAATCCGGTTATGAAGAGCAGTCTGCAATATTTGAATATTGATCCAGTAGTGCAAACAAAACCTAATTTTGATTTAATACCTAATGTGACAGACCTAACAACCGAAGAGGCTATTAAACAATTAAATAACAAAGGGATGGAACCGATTGTAATTGGAAAAGGCAATCAGATAATAAAACAGCTTCCAGAAGCTAGCTCAAACTTGCTTTCGAAAGAAAAGGTTATGATTCGAACAGATGGGCAATTAACGATTCCGGATATGACAGGTTGGTCATTGCGAGACGTAATGAAGATTGCCAAGCTAGGAAATTTAAAGCTAAATTCTGTTGGAAATGGATATGTAAAGAAGCAAAATTTAAAACCTGGTGCATTATTTAACGAAGGTGAATATTTAATAGTAGAGTTAGAGCCTCCGATTGAAAAATACAGAGTGGACGAAGAGGAGCAAACAGTAGAAGACGAGGAAGAAACGATTGAAGTGAAAGATTAAACAAAGAACTGAAGACCATAACAAAATATATGGAGTGATAATCAAAGTTTTTGATTATTTGTCCAATGTTCTGTTGGTCTTTTTTTATTGTCTAGCTTCAGGTCCTCCGCATTTCTATTGTCTAGCTGCAGCGCCTAGGGGCTCGAGGTCATAAGTCCATCCAGCATGAAGGTAAAGAACAACCTTCCTGCTGGCTGGTCTTATGCTTGTCGCCCCTGGGCAAGGCGCCTCCGCTTTTCTTATTCTATTTAAATGGGTACAAGCATATATTGGAACGAGCCATAAACTAAGGAGGATCGTTCGTGTATGCGTGTTTCTAATGTAACAGTGAGAAAAAGGTTAACAATAGCTTTAGTCGCAGGCATGTTAATTTTTTTTATAATCGATATTCGGCTTGGATATGTTCAATTCTTTTTGGGCAACTCATTAACAGATGGTGCAAAAGAACTATGGAGCCGTGATATACCCTTCGAACCTGAAAGAGGCGAAATCGTTGACCGTAATGGGATCGCGCTTGCGACAAATGTCAGTGCACCTACAATATATGTAGTACCAAGGCAAATTAAAGACCCTCATGATGTTGCGGAAAAATTGGCTGCAGTCCTTAATGCATCTAAGGAAAAAATTTATTCAGAGATTACTAAGAAAGAAAAAGATGTAAAATTAACAGCTGGAAGAAAGATCTCCCATGAAAAGGCAAAAGAAATAAGAGCGTTGAATATAGATGGTGTTTATCTTGGTGAGGATTCAAAAAGACATTATCCATTTGGAAATTATTTGTCCCATGTTTTAGGGTTTGCCGGGATTGATAATCAAGGGTTGATGGGTTTAGAACTTTATTATGATAAAGAATTGCAGGGGAAAAAGGGATCCGTTAAGTTTTATGCAAATGCAAAAGGTGAACGAATGAATGATATGGCTGACGATTATGATCCCCCTGAGGATGGATTAGATTTAAGGTTAACAATAGATTCTAAGGTTCAGACCATTATGGAACGGGTATTAGATAATGCTCAAGCGACTTATAACCCAGATGGAATAATTGCTATCGCGATGAATCCGAATAATGGAGAAATATTAGCGATGTCAAGCAGGCCAAATTTTGATCCTGCTAATTTCCGGAATGTCTCACCTGAAGTTTACAACCGTAATCTCCCAATTTGGAGTACATTTGAACCAGGATCTACTTTTAAAATCATAACACTTGCTGCCGCATTGGAGGAAGGGAAGGTAGATCTGAAAAAAGATCATTTCCATGATCCGGGCTACGTTAAAGTGGGCGGAGCAAGATTGCGATGCTGGAAAAAAGGCGGCCATGGCAGCCAATCATTCCTTGAAGTAGTTCAAAATTCGTGTAACCCTGGCTTTGTTGAGCTTGGTGATAGATTAGGAAAAGAAACTTTATTTAAATATATAAGAGACTTTGGATTTGGTGAAAAAACAGGAATAGACCTGCAAGGAGAAGGAACTGGAATCCTGTTTAATATGGATAAAGTGGGGCCCGTTGAACAAGCAACTACTGCTTTTGGACAGGGGGTTTCAGTCACTCCCATCCAACAAGTTGCTGCCCTTTCAGCAGCTATAAACGGCGGGACATTATATACGCCATATGTAGCAAAGGAACTCATTGATCCAATAACTGGTGAAGTTGTGATGAGAAAAACTCCTACAGCTAAAAGGGAAGTAATTTCAAAAGAAACATCAGATCAAATTAGATATGCCCTTGAAAGTGTTGTGGCCCAAGGAACGGGAGGTAAAGCATTTATTGACGGGTACCGTGTGGGAGGAAAAACCGGAACAGCCCAAAAGGCCCAAGGCGGCAGATACCTTGAAAATAACCATATCGTTTCATTTATTGGCTTTGCCCCAGCAGATGATCCACAGCTAGTTGTATATGTTGCTGTAGATAATCCAAAAGGCACCGTTCAATTTGGGGGAGTTGTTGCTGCCCCGATTGTAGGAGACATTATGGAAGATAGTCTGCGTGCGATGGGAGTTAAGCCGAGGGAAAAACAAATCGAGAAAAAGCTTACATGGCCTGATGTTCCGATGATCGAAGTGCCGGATTTAGTAGGGATAACGAAAAAAGAGCTCGGAGAACTATATATTAATTTAAGAATAGATGCTAGCGGGGAAGGGAACAAAGTGGTTAAGCAAACACCAGAACCGGGAATAAAGCTTAAAGAAGGGTCCACAATAAGACTTTATTTTGGCAAGGAAGAATAAAATAATGCCATTCTAAAAAAAAGCGGGCGGCCCATTATGATACGCCGCCTGCATTTTTATTATCCATTTTTAGACTTAGTAAATTCGAATAGCTAAATGTCAATTTTTCATGTAAAATGAAAATCGTTACGATTTTTGGCTGTTTCTAATATGGCATGGATTATAGTATGTAAAGTCTATGAGTTAAGGGGATGACGAAATGAAGTTACATACGCTTTTGCATGATTTGCAGCCATACATGGCATATAGCGGAGAAAATCCTGACATCTCTTCAATAGAAAATGACAGTCGTAAAGTGGAAAAAGGCAGTTTGTTCATTTGTATTAAAGGATTTACAGTAGATGGACATGATTTTGCCTCCTCTGCGGTAAAGAAGGGTGCGGCCGCAATCATTTCCGAAAAAGAAATGAACCTTTCTGTACCGGTTATTGTTGTTCGAAATACAAGGCGTGCAATGGCGTTATTAGCCGACTCCTTTTTCAAACAGCCAAGTAAGAAACTGCATTTAATTGGGATTACCGGAACAAATGGCAAGACAACAACAAGCCATTTAATCGAAAAAATATTATCCGATTATGGCAGAAAGACTGGCTTGATTGGGACAATGTATACAAAAATAGGGGATAAAATATCGGAAGTGAAAAATACAACTCCAGATGCCCTTACACTGCAAAGGATTTTCAGACGAATGGCTGATGCTGGTGTACAATCAACAGTGATGGAAGTTTCTTCTCATGCTTTGGATGAAGGAAGGGTCCACGGGTGTGATTTTGATATAGCCGTTTTCACAAATTTAACTCAGGATCACTTGGATTTCCATAAAACCATGGATGAGTATAGAAATGCAAAAGGTCTTTTGTTTGCACAGTTAGGCAGTGCATTCCGATATAATCCTCCAAAGTATGCCGTTCTAAATAACGATGATTCTGTAACCAATCATTATATAAAAGCAACATCAGCTCATGTTTTAACATATGGGATTGATCAGCCTGCAGATTTACAAGCTGTAAATATCCAAATGACAGCTTTTGGGACATCATTTGAATTACATAGTCCATTTGGAATTTATCAAATATCTATGCAGCTAGTAGGGATATTTAGCGTATATAATGTGTTGGCAGCAATTGGTGCAGGGATAGCATCCGGCATTCCTATGAAACCGATCATTCAATCAATTGAGGAAGTGAAAGGTGTTTCTGGCCGTTTTGAGACAGTCGATGCAGGACAGAAATTTACTGTGATTGTTGATTATGCACATACGCCAGACAGCTTAGAAAATGCATTGAAAACAGTCAAGCAAATTGCTGCAAAAAGAATTTTTGTAATCGTTGGCTGTGGCGGGGACAGGGACCGTTCGAAAAGGCCATTAATGGCAAGTATTGCATGTCAGTATGGCACCGATGCTATTTTCACTTCTGATAATCCCCGTAGTGAGGATCCCCTCGCGATATTGGCAGATATGGAAGCTGGGGTAAAAGGTCAAAAATATAAAGTTATTCTTGACCGAAAAGAAGCAATTTATTATGCAATTAACATGGCAGCTGAAGGTGATGTCATATTAATAGCTGGAAAAGGGCATGAAACCTATCAGCTAATTGGAAATCAAGTTTTTGATTTTGATGACCGGCTAGTTGCAAAAGCGGCAATAGAGGAGCGATAAAATGTTATTAGCGTATGGTGATTTAGCGAAACTGTTTCCGAAAATGAAAGGAATACAGGATCATGAGCTTTTTTTTCATACGGTCGCGACAATTTCAGATGTACCCCAATTCAGAGGAGTGTTCATCCCTCTTGGCGAGAATACAGGGGAGTTGAAGAAAGCCATTGAAAATGGTGCAGTTGCTGCCCTGTGGAAGGAAGAGATGGAGATTCCCCGATATACTCCTAATCATTTTCCAATATTTTTTACTAATGACTTATTGAAAGGCTTAAAGGACATGATGGAACTATATATAGAAAAATTAAACCAACAACAAAAAACAGAACTTAAAGTGACTAATTTCCTCTTTTCAGATGAAATACTTCTTAATGAAAATAATTCAACATATGATATTGCTGTGATAGCAGAAAAAATGAAGGTAATAAATAATCTGCTCCAGGATGGAAAGGAGGGAGCAAAATGATGGAGAAAGTAATATTTTTTACAATAATAATGAGCTTTTTAGTAACAGTCCTGCTTTCTCCCATCTTTATCCCCTTCTTGAGAAGATTAAAATTTGGGCAAAGCATAAGAGAGGAAGGTCCTCAATCACATTTAAAGAAATCCGGTACTCCTACGATGGGGGGAATTATGATCCTTCTCTCGATTGCCATTACTACCATTGTGATGACAGGGAAGTTCTCTGAACCAACTGTAAAGACTTATTTGCTCTTATTAGTTACACTCGGATTTGGGCTGCTTGGTTTCCTTGATGACTTTATTAAGGTCGCTTTGAAAAGGAATCTAGGATTGACTTCAATACAGAAGTTATTAGGGCAAATTATTATTTCAATTATTTTTTATTTTGTTTTTCAGCAAAACGATTTTTCAACAGTCATTCATATTCCATTAACAAATCTTTCTTTTGATTTAGGCTGGATGTATGTTTTCTTTATCATATTTTGGCTAGTTGGCTTTTCCAATGCTGTGAATCTTACAGATGGTTTGGATGGTCTTTTATCTGGAACAGCTGCAATCGCTTTTGGAGCGTTTGCTGTTTTGGCTTGGAGTTTATCACAATTTGAAATTGCCATTTTTTCTGTAGCGGTGGCAGGTGCTGTGCTAGGGTTCCTCGTTTTCAATGCTCATCCTGCCAAAGTATTTATGGGGGATACCGGCTCCCTAGCACTTGGTGGAGCTATTGCTACAATTGCTATATTAACAAAGCTTGAAATCATTTTACTTATTATTGGCGGCGTTTTTGTAATCGAAACTTTGTCTGTTATTTTACAGGTGATTTCATTTAAAACAACAGGTAAAAGGATCTTTAAGATGAGTCCATTACATCATCATTATGAGCTAATTGGATGGTCTGAGTGGAGAGTAGTGGTGACCTTTTGGGCTGTAGGCCTGCTTTGCGCAATTCTTGGAATCTATATTGAGGTGTGGATGTAATTGAAACAGATCAATCGCTATCGTCATAAAAAAATATTAGTATTAGGATTAGCAAAAAGTGGGGTTGCTGCTGCTTCTCTTTTACATAAACTCGGTGCTTTTGTAACCGTAAATGATTACAAACCACTTTCCGAAAATCTGGAGGCACAAAGTCTGCTAGAAGAAGGAATTACTGTTATATGTGGAGAGCATCCTATAGGACTCCTTGAAGAGGGTTTTGAGCTTATCGTGAAAAATCCGGGGATTCCTTATCATAATCCAATGATTGTAGGGGCAATTGAAAAGGAGATACCTATTATTACAGAGGTTGAGCTTGCCTATCAAATTTCTGAAGCCCCGCTTATTGGGATCACAGGGACAAATGGGAAGACAACAACTACCACACTTATTTATGAAATGCTGAAGGAAGGCGGGAAGCTTCCTTTAATTGCAGGCAATATTGGTACAGTAGCATCCGATGTAGCACAGGAGGCAACTAGGGAAAATACAATTGTTATCGAATTGTCTTCTTTTCAGCTTATGGGTATAAATGAATTTAAACCGAAAATTGCTATTTTAACAAATCTTTACGATGCTCACCTTGATTATCATGGGACAAGAAATGATTATGTTCAAGCGAAAGCAAATATTACTAAAAATCAAACGAATGATGATTATTTTATCGTAAATGCTGAGCAGGATGAAGTGTTGGAGGTCGCTGCACAGTCAAATGCCACAATCATTCCGTTTTCAGTTAAAAGTAAATTAAATTCTGGTGTTTATCATGAAAACGGCTGGATTTACTTTAATAACGAAAGAATTATTGAGACAAAGGAAATCGTGTTGCCGGGTGCTCATAACTTAGAAAATATTTTTTCTGCTATTGCTGCGGCCAAGCTTTCATCAGTTGATAACGAGGCAATTTCAAAAGTACTTCGTACATTTATAGGTGTTAAGCATCGCTTGCAGTATGTTAGAGAATTTGGGGGCAGAAAATTTTATAACGATTCAAAAGCAACGAATATTTTAGCAACTCAAAATGCTATTTCCGCTTTTCATGAACCTATTATTCTTCTTGCGGGCGGTTTGGACCGTGGGAATGAATTTGATGAACTCACTCCTTACTTCAAAAACGTAAAGGCAATAGTAACCTTTGGGCAAACAGCCCCAAAAATTGAAAGAGCTGCCATTAAAGCAGGAATAAAAAACATTTTGCATGTCGATAATGTGGAAAAAGCCGTTCCTGTAGCCTATCAGTTATCTGAACTGGGAGACGTGATATTATTATCGCCAGCTTGTGCGAGCTGGGATCAATATAAAACTTTTGAGGTTAGGGGAGACATTTTTATACAAGCGGTGCATATGCTTAAGTGAGGGCTTGTACGCGAAAAAGGAAAAAACAGCTTAGGGAGTCATCTTTCGCAAAAATTGCTTCGTTTTTTACACGGCCCTAAAACTAGCATTCGAGGTGTTTTGTGTTGCCAACAAAAAGAACGACTCCCGATTTGATTTTAATCATCGTAACTTTAACATTGCTTTCAGTTGGATTAACGATGGTATATAGTGCTAGCGCTATTTGGGCAGAGTATAAATTTGATGATTCTTTTTTCTTTGCTAAGAGACAGCTGCTGTTCGCAGGGGTAGGGATAGCCGCGATGTTTTTTATTATGAATGTCGATTACTGGACTTGGAGAACTTGGGCAAAGGTTATAGTCATCATTTGTTTTGTCCTTTTAATACTTGTTCTCATACCAGGAATTGGAAATGTTAGGAATGGTTCAAGGAGCTGGATAGGGGTCGGAGCTTTTTCGATTCAGCCATCGGAATTTATGAAGCTTGCGATGATTGCCTTTCTCGCAAAATACTTATCTGAGCGCCAAAAACTAATAACGTCATTTACAAAAGGATTAATTCCCTCATTAGGGATTGTGTTTTTGGCTTTTGGATTAATCATGCTGCAGCCCGATCTAGGAACGGGGACCGTCATGGTTGGAACTTGTCTTGTTATGATATTCATTGCAGGGGGGAGAATTAGCCATTTTCTCGGTCTTGGTTTACTGGGGCTTGGAGGATTTGCAGCCTTGATCTTATCTGCTCCATATCGGATCAAACGAATAACGTCTTTTTTGGATCCATGGGAAGACCCATTGGGAAGCGGATTTCAAATTATTCAATCCTTATATGCAATAGGGCCAGGTGGGTTATTTGGATTAGGCCTAGGACAGAGCAGACAAAAATTCTTCTATCTCCCAGAACCGCAAACAGACTTCATATTTGCCATTCTTTCGGAAGAACTTGGGTTTATTGGCGGATCGTTTGTAATTTTATTGTTTTCTTTATTATTATGGAGAGGAATTAGGATTGCCCTCGGAGCTCCTGACCTATTTGGCAGTTTCCTAGCGGTTGGTATTATTGCTATGATCGCTATCCAGGTCATGATTAATATCGGGGTTGTCATTGGACTCATGCCCGTTACTGGGATTACCCTTCCATTCTTAAGCTATGGCGGATCATCCTTAACACTTATGCTTTTAGCAATCGGTGTTTTGTTAAATATTAGCCGATATTCAAGATATTAATTTTTTGACCCTGATTACAGGGTTTCTTTTTGTTTTGTCTATCGTATAGTATTTTTATTACGGTTAGATGAAAATGAATAAAATCCACTGAAATTTATTACATTTACATGTCATTATGATATCCCATTATAATCATTAGTTTTTATATAGTAGAATAGGGTGTGTGAGCCGAACGGGGGTCACCACGGCAAGAAAATAAATCAATACACTCTGCTTTGAGGTGAGCACATGAAAATAGCAATTAGCGGCGGCGGAACTGGTGGGCATATTTATCCAGCTCTTGCTCTCATAAGAGAAATACAAAAGGATAATAAGGATGCAGAGTTTTTATATATTGGAACAGTAAGCGGTTTAGAAAGTAAACTTGTCCCAAGAGAAAATATTCCGTTTAAATCAATACATATTACTGGATTTAAAAGAAAGCTTTCATTAGAAAATGTAAAAACTATTTTCCGTTTTTTAAAAGGTGTTAAGGATAGTAAGAAAATGCTTAGAGAATTTAATGCAGATGTTGTAATTGGTACAGGAGGATACGTATGCGGGCCAGTTGTATATGCTGCAGCAAAGCTAGGTATCCCAACGATCATTCATGAGCAGAATAGTGTACCTGGTTTAACAAATAAATTTCTAAGCAAATATGTCGATCGAATTGCTGTTTGCTTTGAAGAAGCAAGTAAATATTTTCCGCATGAAAAAGTCGAGTTAACCGGAAATCCGCGTGCTTCAGAGGTTATTGGGAAAGATGGAATTAAAGGGCGGCTATCCGCTGGGTTAAAAACAAATGTCCCCGTTGTATTAATCGTAGGTGGGAGCCGGGGTGCAAAACCTATTAATGAAGCAGTTCTAAAATCATTGGCGGAACTTGGTGAAAAGCCATATCAAATATTGTATGTGACTGGTGATGTTCATTTTGATGAAGTTCAAAATGAAGTTGAATTGATTGGAAATCCTGAAAATGTAATCATTAAACCGTTTATACATAATATGCCAGAAATTCTTGCAGGAACAGATTTAACAATTGCTAGAGCAGGAGCTACAACCCTCGCTGAATTAACCTCACTTGGGATCCCTAGTATTCTAATACCTAGTCCTTATGTTACAAATAACCATCAGGAAAAGAATGCTAGATCATTAAGTGATCATGGAGCAGCTGAATTGTTATTGGAAAAGGATCTGACAGGGAAGAAGCTTGTTGAGTTAATGGACCAAATCTTAATGGATGAAGTAAAGTTAAAGGACATGAAAAAATCCTCAAAGAAATTAGGGATTCCTGATGCGGCTAATAGGCTTTACAGGCTAATGGAAGAACTCGTTACGAAGAGGGGAAAGTAGCCTAAAAGAAATAACTGCATAAAATGGTCTATAAATTAAATTTAGAATTGAATTTAAAAAGAAAGGGAGGTAAATATGAACGAATTAATTGACAAGCTAAATGAATTAAACATTGGAAAAATAAAAGAACAAGAGCCTTTAGCTAATCATACAACTATGAAAATAGGCGGACCAGCCAATTTGTTTATTGAGCCTTCATCTGTCGAAAATATAATAAAAACAGTTGAGCTCCTTCATGAATATAAAGTAGGATGGACAGCAATTGGAAGAGGGTCTAACTTGCTAATATCAGATTTAGGTATAGAAGGCGCAGTCATTAAACTTGGATCAGGTTTGTCACATATGGAAATTAACGGATCAGAGCTAAAGGTTGGCGGTGGATATTCAATCGTCAGTCTTTCCACACAAATAAGCAGAAAGGGACTTTCAGGTCTTGAATTTGCAAGTGGTATTCCTGGTTCAGTCGGTGGGGCTGTTTATATGAATGCTGGTGCTCATGGTTCTGATATTTCTAACATATTAACAAAAGCCCACATTCTTTTTGAAGACGGGAAGGTAGAATGGCTATCTAATGAGGAAATGGAATTTTCCTATAGAACATCCGTTTTACAGAAAAAACGCCCTGGCATTGTCATTGAAGCCGTCTTTCAATTACAGCCCGGAGATAAAGACAAAATTTTTGAAGAAATGCAAAGAAATAAGGATTACCGGAAAGAAACACAGCCATGGAATTTTCCTTGTGCAGGCAGTATTTTTAGAAATCCCCTGCCTAATTATGCGGGTAAGCTGATTGAAGATGCAGGATTAAAAGGCTTTTCCATCGGGGGAGCTAAAGTATCAGATATGCATGGAAATTTCATTGTCAACACAGGAAATGCAAAAGCTGCTGATGTCCTGGCATTGATTCAGCACATAAAAGATGAAATTTATGAAAGATTTGCGATTAAAATAGAAACCGAAGTAGAAATAATCGGTCGAAAGTAACGGGAAAAAATCCTTACTACGGCTATTTATTATGGTATAATTGTACTCTAGGACTAAGGTCAGTATTCACTTTGGAAAGACGGCATGTCTATTCGTGCCGTTTGTTTTCCCATTTATAAATTTGGTTTTTATGAAAAAGGACAAGTCTTCCTTTATTTATTTTGATTTATATTGGGTTATTTGAAAGATTATGTGTGATACTTGAGGTGAATGATATGGAAAAAGGAAATGTTGTTTCTCTTGAGGACCGAATTCCAAAGCTAAAACAACAAAGGCGAAAAAAAGCTAATAGAAGACTGATTTTTTTGCTGCTGTTATTTTTCACGCTTATTTCTTTTATCATTTATTTCCAATCTCCCTTAAGCCATATACATAAAATCGAAGTTTTAGGCAGCTCCACATACAGCCAAGAAGAATTGATTTCTCTGTCAGGTCTTTCCGAGAAAATAAATATTTGGAAAGTAGATGAAAGTGCTATAAAGAGCAAACTTGAAGAGCTTCCAGAGATAAAATCCGCAAATGTTAAGATCAATTTGCCTAATACCGTTAGAATGACAATAAGTGAATATAAGCGTATCGCCTACATAATGAAAGATAAAAGCTATTTGCCGGTTCTTGAAAATGGGAAAGTTCTTAAAAAGAGTAAAACTGCTGAAATCCCCGCAACTGCGCCTATACTCATTGGCTTTTCTGAAGGTAATGAACTTAATGGAATGATTAATGAGCTTGAAGTGCTTCCAGAGGTGGTATTAAATTCTATTTCTGAAATTCACCATACCCCAAAGAAAACAGATACGTATAATCTGACTCTTTATATGAATGATGGATTTGAAGTAAGTGCTACAGTCAAAAGCTTTTCAGAAAAAATGTCACACTACCCTTCAATTATTAGCCAATTGGACCCTAATAAAAAAGGCATTATTGATTTGGAAGTCGGCTCTTATTTCAAAGCTTATGAACAAGAGGGAGCTGAGCAGCTTGAAGAAGAAATTGAAAGTGACGGGTAATCATGTTATTTTTTCTCTTGTTTTTCTTGTATTAGGCTATATCATTGCTTTTTCATATCATCAAACTCAAAGCGAAGGTGAGAACACAGCTATAACAGGAAAACAATGGGAAAGAGATTTAGAATTACGGAATCAATTAGTTCAATTAGAGGAAAAAAACCGCTCATTACAAAAAGAATTAAATGAAAAGCAAGAGAGAGTGCGTGAAATCGAGAAGGAGATGTCACAAGAAGCACAGGTTTACTTCAATCTCGCTGAAGATGCAGAAAAGTATAGAATGTATTTAGGCAAGGTTAAAGTAAAAGGGCAAGGTGTTGAAGTAACGCTGGCAGATGGGGATTATAATCCTGAAGAAGTGAATGTTAATAATTATATTGTTCATGAACATCATGTGTTTAAGGTAATAAATGAATTATATATATCTGGTGCTTCTGCTATTGCTATTAACGGACAAAGGCTAGCCCATAATTCATATATTCTCTGTAATGGGCCGGTTATAGAAGTTGACGGCTATCAGCATCCAGCACCCTTCGTCATTTCCGCTATTGGCGATGCTGATGTTTTAGCCTCAGCTTTGAATTTAACAGGCGGAGTAAAGGATTCATTAGTCAATGATAATATTCTATTTACTCTTGAAAAAAAAGCCGATATTATGTTGGAGCCTTTGTTAGGAAGCTAATATAACAGTATGTATAATTGTTTCAAAAATCGTCCACATTTTTAAATTAGGTTGGAAAGTTAGGTGGTAAAAAACGTGGACAAATTCAAAAAAAATATAAATTTCACACTTATAACGATTGTCATTGGATTTATGGTAGCTATTCAATTTCGAACGGTTAAAGAGCCCGTTGTACGTGATACTCGAGATACTTGGCAGCTTAGGGAAGATGTCATGAAGGAAAATGAGCTCCAGATCAAACTAATTCGTGAAGTACGATCAAATGAAGAAAAGATTGCCAAGTACGAAACTGAACTAAAGCAAAGCAAAGAACAAATTTTGAGGGAAACTCTTGGTGAACTAAAAGCAGAAGCAGGGTTAACGAAGGTACAAGGAAATGGGATCATCTTAAATATTGAGCCAGTATATGAAGAACTTTTAGTTGGCAAGCCTGTATCAACTGTTTCTCCCGATTTATTAAAAAGACTAATTAATGAATTAAATATGTATAATGCAATGCACATATCAATTGATGGTCAGCGCCTCATTAATACAACGGTAATTAGAGATATAAACGGAGAAACAAAGGTTGACGGGCATTCCCTCAATCGATTGCCAATCGAGATCAAGGTGATCGCTGAAGACGCAAAATCCGCTGACAAACTGTTTAAACGGATGCAAGTATCAAAATCTGCTGACGAATTTTTTATTGATAATCTAAGGGTGAAAGTTCAAAAGCCGGAGGGAATTATTACAATACCCGCGTATGAAAATTCAATAAGGATAAGAGATATGGAACCAGTGAACACAGACAAAGGAGGCAATTCATAATATGTGGCTTCCTTTATTAGGATTAATAATAGGTGTTATTCTAGGTTTATTTACCGAAGTGAAAATTCCAGAGGAGTATTCCAATTATTTATCTATTGCTGTACTTGCCGCATTAGATACGTTATTTGGAGGAATACGTGCTCAGCTTCAGAACATATACGATGAAAAGGTTTTTGTTTCCGGTTTCTTTTTTAATATTTTGCTTGCTGCAAGTTTGGCTTTTCTAGGTGTTCATCTTGGTGTAGACTTATATTTAGCGGCAGTATTTGCATTTGGAGTTAGATTATTCCAAAATATAGCTGTGATAAGAAGAATATTATTGACAAAATGGTCTGTAAGCCGTGAAAAAACTGAAAAAAATTAATTTTTATAAAGGGAAATTGCTAGTTTTGCCGAATTATTTAATATTAGCAAATTAATTTAGAATAAAGCGGGAATAGCAAAAGGAGGTGCCATAGAATGAACAACAATGAAATATATGTAAGTCTTGACATCGGTACATCCAGCGTAAAAGTTATCATAGGGGAAATGGTCAACGACTCTTTAAATATTATTGGTGTCGGCAGTGTGCAATCTGAAGGTTTAAGAAAGGGAGCCATTGTTGATATAGATGAAACGGTTCATTCAATTAGAAAGGCAATTGAACAGGCTGAAAGAATGATAGGAATGGAAATTACAAGTGTAATAGTTGGCATCACTGGCAACCATGTTATGCTCCAGCCATGTCATGGAGTAGTTGCAGTTTCAAGTGAAAACAGGGAAATTTCAGATGATGATGTAGCTAGAGTCATTGATGCAGCCCAAGTGGTTTCTATTCCGCCGGAAAGAGATATAATCGATGTCATTCCGAAACAATTTATTGTTGATGGTTTAGATGAAATTAATGATCCGCGTGGAATGATAGGGGTACGTCTTGAAATGGAAGGCACCATTATTACTGGATCCAAGACCATTTTACATAATTCATTACGTTGTGTTGAACGTGCGGGTCTTGAAATACTTGACATTACACTTCAGCCTTTGGCAGCTGGTGCTTACGCATTGTCAAAGGATGAGAAGAATCTCGGTGTAGCCCTAATTGATATTGGCGGTGGTTCAACAACAATAGCCATATTTGAACAGGGTAATTTAAAAGCTACAAGTGTTCTTCCAGTAGGGGGAGACCATATCACAAAGGATTTATCAATCGGTCTCCGCACATCAACTGAGGATGCTGAAAAGATAAAAACCAAGTATGGATATGCTTTTTATGACCATGCATCAGAAGAAGAGGTTTTCAGTGTACCGATAATTGGGAGTGACCAGCACCAGCAATTTAATCAGCTGGAAATTTCTGATATCATTGAAGCACGTATGGAAGAAATCTTTGACTTGATCCAAAATGAAGTGAGAAGGCTAGGCTCTCAAGACTTGCCTGGAGGATTCGTTCTTACAGGTGGGGTCGCGAACACTCAAGGGATCCTTGAGTTAGCCCAAGTCATTTTTCAAAATCGGGTTCGAATCGCCATACCAGATTATATCGGTGTAAGGGAGCCACAATTTACGACTGCAGTAGGACTAATTAAATTTGCATATAAAAATGCGAAGATTCAAGGCAGAAAAATGGCAATGGGCGGAGCACCCGTCCATGCACCAGAAGTAAAAGAAAAGCGTGTTCCAAAACAACCGCAACCAAAAAAGCCGGAAAAACAACCGGAAGAAAAAATTACATCAAGAGTGAAGAAGTTCCTCGGATACTTTTTCGAATAGTGGCTAAAAAGGCAAAAATGCTATTTATCAATTTTAATATAATTTAATAAATCAATGAATTATTTACTTAGTATAAATGGCGTCTATACACTTTGCCTTTTAAAAAATTATTCGTAAAAATGGTGTTCTATGGGATATCGTCGAATTAGGAGGATTTGTCATGTTGGAATTTGATACTAATTTAGATTCATTGGCAACTATTAAAGTCATCGGCGTTGGCGGCGGTGGTAACAACGCGGTTAACCGAATGATTGAACATGGTGTACAAGGTGTAGAATTTATTGCAGTTAACACGGATGCTCAGGCACTAAATTTATCTAAAGCAGAAGTGAAAATGCAAATTGGCGGAAAGCTCACCCGTGGACTTGGTGCAGGTGCTAACCCTGAGGTCGGTAAGAAGGCTGCTGAAGAGAGTAAAGAGCAAATTGAAGAAGCTCTTAAAGGAGCAGATATGGTTTTTGTAACTGCCGGTATGGGTGGAGGGACAGGAACAGGTGCTGCGCCTGTAATCGCTCAAATTGCACGAGATCTTGGGGCATTAACTGTTGGAGTTGTCACACGTCCGTTTACCTTTGAAGGACGAAAGCGTTCTACACAAGCTGCGGGCGGTATTGCTTCTATGAAGGAAGCTGTTGACACATTGATTGTCATACCTAATGATCGTTTATTAGAAATCGTAGATAAAAGTACGCCAATGCTTGAAGCTTTCCGTGAGGCTGATAATGTGCTCCGTCAAGGTGTACAAGGTATCTCTGACTTAATTGCAGTGCCTGGACTAATTAACCTAGATTTCGCGGATGTTAAAACAATTATGTCCAGCAAAGGATCAGCATTAATGGGAATTGGTGTTGCTGCTGGAGAGAACCGTGCTGCTGAGGCTGCGAAGAAAGCCATCTCCTCTCCGTTATTAGAAACATCTATTGATGGCGCTCAAGGTGTACTAATGAATATTACTGGCGGAACGAATTTAAGTCTTTATGAGGTACAAGAAGCAGCAGATATTGTTGCAACTGCATCTGATCAGGATGTTAATATGATTTTTGGCTCGGTTATTAATGAAAACCTAAATGATGAGATTGTCGTTACAGTAATTGCTACTGGCTTTAATGAAGAAATTCCCCAGCCAAAACCGTCTTCTAGGCCAACTTTTGGACAACCAAAACCTGCAATAAATCAAGTTAAACGTGAACCAAAAAGAGAAGAAGTTTCTCATGAACCCGTAAGAAATAATTATACTCAACAAACTGATGATGCATTAGACATCCCTACATTTTTAAGAAATAGAAATCGTAGAAGATAATTGTATGTCAATGAATAAAGGCATGACCTCTGTTAAAGAGAGTCATGCCTTTTTATTGTTTATTAACTTAAACAGTTTGAGACTCTTTTAATTCCATGGCCGGTCCGAAGAATTCATAGCGGATATTTTCCTTTTTGATGCCTGCTTTCATTAATGCTTCATACATAGCTTGCATAAAGCCGACGGGACCGCACATATAAACAATAGCATCTTTGTTATTGATTACTTTATTTAACCAATCAGAAGTAATATAGCCTTCTTTACTATAGAGCCCATTTTCTTTGTCAAGAGCAGTTGGTTTTTCATAGCAGTAATAGCTTCTTACTAATTCACTTTTCTCGGTTATTTGCTTGACTTCATTGACAAACGCATGAACATTTCCATTAATAGCTGCATGGATAAAGGTAGTTTCTTGTTGTTTATCAGCTAGTTGATGGAGCATGCAAAGCATCGGTGTGATGCCTACCCCACCGCTAAGCAGAACGGTTGGCCGAATTGTTTGTTCCTCTAATACAAAATCACCAGCAGGCGCACTGATTTCAATGATGTCGCCAACCTTGGCATTATTGTGCAAATAAGTTGAAACGATTCCAGCAGGTTTATTTCCAATTGGATCCTCTCTCTTAACTGATATGCGATAGAACGATTTATCTTGTGATTGAGATAGGCTATATTGACGAATATGTGTGTATTGTTCGTTAGGTATATTATTTAATTTAATACTAATGTATTGTCCGGGAATAAATTCAGCGATAGGCTCTCCATCGACTGGTGTAAAGTAAAAGGAGGTAATAACATCACTTTCCTTTACGATTTTTTCAATTTTAAATTCTCTGAAAAGCTCCCAGCCCCCTTGCTGTTTGCCCGCCTTATCATACATATCCTTTTCTACATTAATAAATGCATCGGCAATAACTCCATAGGCTTTTTCCCATGCACTAATGATTTCATCTGTAGCAGCCTCACCTAATACTGCTTTTATGGCTAATAGCAAATGTTTTCCTACTATTGGATATTGCTCTGGCAATATTCCTAAAGATCTGTGCTTATGGGCTATTTGTTTTACTACAGGGACAATCGCTTCTAATTGATCGATATATTTCGCAGCGGCATAGACAGTATTTGCAAGCGCTTTTTGCTGTCTGCCTTGCTTTTGATTAGCGTGATTAAAAACATTTAATAATTCTGGATGATTGCCGAACATTAATTCATAGAATTTTTTTGTGATTTCTTCTCCATGCTGTTCAAGAACTGGAACTGTACTCTTAATAATATCAATTGTTTTTTGATCTAACATTCTGAAAAACCCCTTTACTCTATTATCATCGTCATTATAGTGGAATAAAGAATTCGAAAGTGTGATTTGAATCACACTTTTTTAGACCAAAAGTGTCTAGTTTGTGAAAAGCTAAATATTGACAAAATTCGAAAGGAATAGTGGAAATTTCTATCTTTTTGATTACAGAAAGTGACACACTTTATCTTATAGGGTACGTTATACTTTTTTTAAAAGATTACTAGGTGTCATATATTTGTTCCTACCAATCTATAAGGAGGAAGAAGATTGGAGGTTTATTTAGATATTATTTGGGCTTTAAATCTTTTATTTGATAGCCTGTTGCTTTACTTAACTGCTGTTATCTTAAAAAGGGATATAAGGCTTTGGAGGCTTTTTACAGGGGGATTAATTGGGTCTGCCATAATTTTGTTATCCCTTACTCCATTGAACACGTTCTCATCACATCCATTTGCTAAATTGTTATTCTCTATTTTCATGATTTTAACAGTGTTTGGTTATAAAAGGCTTCGCTACTTTATTAACGGTTTGATGACTTTTTATTTAATAACGTTTTTAATTGGCGGAACACTGATCGGTGTGCATTATTTTATCAAATTTGACTTTCAGCTTTCTTCCTCGGTTATGCTTGCAAGTGTTAAAGGGTTTGGGGATCCAATCAGCTGGGTATTTGTATTAATTGGTTTTCCATTAGCCTGGCATTTTTCTAAACGTAATATGGATCAAATTGAAATGACAAAAATCCAATATGATACTTTAATTAAGGTCATTGTTTCAATAAATGGTGAAATATTCAGGTTTAAAGGTCTAATTGATAGCGGAAACCAGCTTTATGATCCAATTACTAAAATGCCCGTCATGTTTATTTCATTAAAAAACAGGGTTGAGGAATTTCCAGAGGATATAGTAAAAATGGCCCGAAATCCAGAAAATATCATTCTAGGTGAGGAAATGATATCTTCAGATTGGGAGTACAGAATGAGAATTGTTCCATACAAAGTAGTTGGACAAGAACACCAGTTAATTATTGCAATTAAGCCTGATTACATTGAATTAGAAAAAGAAAATGAATTAATGAAGGTAGAAAAAGGTCTTATTTCTTTTTCAATGCAGCAGCTGTCCGCAGATGATGCATTTCAATGCATTGTACATCCTAAGATGCTTACGACTACAAAAAAGGTTAATACAGAGGCATATGTAAAGCATGCATAGTAACACATTTCTATTTAGGAGGAGGATATTTCATGAAACGGTTAAAACTTCGCTTATCATACTATTGGTATAAATTATTAATGAAGCTTGGACTTAAAACGGATGAAGTATATTATATTGGCGGAAGCGAAGCATTGCCCCCTCCTCTTAGCAAAGAAGAAGAGGAACTGTTATTAGAAAAACTTCCGAATGGTGATAAAGCAGCAAGATCCATTTTAATTGAAAGAAATTTAAGGCTAGTTGTTTATATAGCTAGGAAATTTGAAAATACAGGAATCAATATTGAGGATTTAATTAGTATTGGCACCATTGGCCTTATTAAGGCTGTTAACACCTTTAATCCCGAAAAGAAAATAAAGCTTGCTACATATGCGTCACGGTGTATAGAAAATGAGATATTAATGTATTTAAGAAGAAATAATAAAATTCGTTCAGAGGTTTCCTTTGATGAGCCATTAAATATTGATTGGGATGGAAATGAATTGCTTTTATCAGATGTATTAGGTACGGAGGAAGATATTATTACTAAGGACCTCGAAGCAAATGTAGATAAGAAACTCTTATCAAAAGCATTGCATCAGTTATCTGATAGAGAAAAGCAAATTATGGAACTGCGGTTTGGACTAGGAACTGGGGAAGAGAAGACCCAAAAGGATGTAGCTGATATGCTGGGCATTTCACAATCGTATATTTCAAGATTAGAAAAGCGAATAATAAAGCGGCTTAAAAAAGAATTTAATAAAATGGTATAGAGCTGTAAATTTATTATTTCGAAAAAAATTATTTTTATAAAAAAAATGCAGGATTAAAGCTTGAATCCATCGTGTTTTTCTAAATTATGTGTTTGAGTCAAACTTCTAGCCGTGCATATTTTTCCTCCTCAAGGAAATACTGTTTTTTGTACAGCAGCTCCTATGAGGAGGGAAAGAATTGACTCGAAATAAAGTAGAAATTTGCGGTGTTGATACATCAAAGCTTCCAGTTTTGAAAAACGAAGAAATGAGAGAACTCTTCAAGCAAATGCATAAGGGGGATATAACCGCACGGGAAAAACTCGTTAACGGTAATTTACGCCTAGTTCTCAGCGTTATCCAACGCTTTAATAACAGGGGTGAATTTGTTGATGACCTATTCCAGGTCGGCTGTATCGGTCTAATGAAGTCTATTGATAATTTTGATTTAAGTCAAAACGTTAAGTTTTCCACCTATGCTGTTCCCATGATAATAGGCGAAATTAGAAGATATTTGCGTGATAATAATCCGATACGCGTCTCTCGTTCATTAAGGGATATTGCTTACAAGGCATTGCAAGTAAGAGAACGATTGATGAGTAAAACATCGAGAGAGCCGACAGCAGTTGAAATTGCGAAGGAGCTTGATGTGCCGCATGAGGAAATTGTATTTGCTTTAGATGCAATTCAAGACCCTGTGTCCTTGTTTGAACCCATTTATAATGATGGGGGAGATCCAATTTATGTGGTGGATCAATTAAGTGATGAGAAGAGTAAGGATATTCAATGGATTGAGGAAATAGCGTTAAAAGAAGGAATGAGAAGGTTAAACGATCGGGAAAAGCTAATTCTGCGAAAACGCTTTTTTCAAGGGAAAACTCAAATGGAAGTTGCTGAAGAAATCGGCATCTCCCAAGCACAAGTTTCGAGACTTGAGAAAGCTGCCATCAAACAAATGAATAAAAATATTCAAAGCTAAGCTGCCGTTTTGGCAGCTTATTCTTTTTTCTATTAATAGATACGATAATTTATTATGGATAGTCATATATATTCTATATCGATGCGAAATGATGGGAGTGGGAGGAAATGATAAGAATATCAGAATTCCAAATGAAGGATGTCATAAATGTAGCAAATGGAAAGAAGCTTGGCAATGTTGGGGATATAGATATCAATGTTCAAACCGGGAAAATTAATGCTGTTATTATTGGGGGAACTGGGAAGGTTTTAGGTTTTTTTGGCCGGGATGAAGATATGATTATTCCTTGGAAAAATATCCTTAAGATTGGGGAAGATGTCATCCTTGTGCGTTACCAGAATGGTAATATGGAGAAAGATGTCGATGAAGATGTGTAAATAATGTCTTTTAACTGTGAAGAGTGGCTATATTATGGTAAACTATAGAAAAATATAATGGGGTTTAATAAATGGAACCATTTATTTTGAAAAAAAGCGAGTATTTTGTTATTAATGAATGGGCTGAGAAGTTTCCCGGTTTACGTGCGGGATTTACGAGTAAAAATGGCGGAGTTAGTGAAGGCGCTTATTCCTCTTTGAACCTTGGGCTCCATGTAAATGATTCAGTGCAATCTGTTAGACAAAACCGGGAACATATGGCTGAAAGATTAGGATTCCCACTTCATACATGGGTGAGTGCAGAACAAACACATGACATACACATAGAAAAGGTAAATAGAGAAAACGGCGGGAGAGGCTCTTTACTTTATGAGGATTCCTACAAAGCAACAGATGGCTTTTTTACAGCAAATTCTGGACTGCTGCTAACCTTATGCTACGCCGACTGTGTACCCCTTTATTTCTGTCATGAAAAGACTGGAGCAATTGGTGTTGCCCACGCGGGCTGGAAGGGAACAGTCAATGGGATTGCCAGCGAAATGGTTTCAATGTTTAAGAAAGAAAATATGGACATTGAAGGAATTCATGCAGTAATTGGACCATCCATTTGCGGTAAATGTTATATTGTTGATAATCGTGTTATATCAATAATAGACAAAAACCTAGCCGATTACCATCCTAAACCTTATACTCAAATAGAGGATAATCAATATTTTCTTGACTTAAAGCAATTAAATAAAGATATTCTAATTAAATCAGGCGTCATGGAAAAAAACATAATCGTAACAAATTTATGCACCAGCTGTGAAAACAAAGATTTCTTCTCGCACCGAAGAGACAAAGGGAAAACAGGAAGAATGATGAGTTTTATTGGCTGGAAGGAGGATTTCTAGTTTTAAATGAAGGTCATTGAAAATCTAAAAAAAATTCAAATGAAAATAAAAAATGCTTGTGAAAGATCTAATCGAAATATTGAAGATATTAAGATTATCGCTGTAACCAAATACGTATCGACTGAACGCGCCCTTGAAGCGCTTGATGCGGGTGTTATCCATTTAGGAGAAAATCGAGATGATGGACTCCTAGAGAAATGGGAAGTGATCAAGGACAAGCCGGTATGGCATTTTATTGGTGCTTTACAAACTAGAAAAGTGAAAAATATCATTGGCATAGTTGACTATATTCACTCTCTTGACAGATTGTCGCTTGCTCAAGAAATAAATAAGCGTGCAAACAAGCAAATAAAATGTTTTATACAAGTCAATGTATCAGGTGAAGAATCAAAGCAGGGAATTCATCCTGAAGAGGTTAAGAAGTTTATTGAGGAGTTAAGTCAGTATCCAAATATTCTTGTATGTGGTTTAATGACAATGGCTCCGCTAACTTCTGATGAACAACTGCTAAGATCATGTTTTCAAAAACTTAAAAAACTGCAGATTGACATTCAACAGATGGAATTAGATTACGCACCTTGTCATGAGCTATCGATGGGTATGTCAAATGACTTCGAGATTGCTATTGAAGAAGGAGCGACAATGGTCCGGATTGGAACCGCTCTTGTAGGAAACGAGGAATAGGAGGTTTGTAAAATGAGCATAAAATCAAAGTTTAAAACATTTTTCTTCTTAGATGATGAATATGATGATAGACAAGAAGAATATATGGAAGAAGAGCCCGAACAAAAACAGCCTCAATCTCAAAAACAGCCCGTGCAGAAGAATAATGTCGTCAGTCTTCAAAGTGTGCAAAAATCATCAAAGGTTGTATTAATTGAACCACGTGTGTATGCAGAAGCACAGGACATTGCTGACCAATTGAAAAACAGAAGAGCAGTTGTTGTTAACCTACAAAGAATCGATCGGGACCAGGCAAAAAGAATTGTAGACTTCTTAAGTGGAACCGTCTATGCGATTGGCGGGGATATACAGAAAATTGGGACTGATATTTTCTTATGCACCCCTGATAATATTGAGGTTTCAGGTAATATTTCTCAAATCATGCAAGAAACTGAATTCGAAAGTTCGAGGTGGTAATATTTAATGGGTATTATACTTAGTGTGTTAACATCGATTATTTACTATTATTCATGGGCATTAATCATCTATATTTTATTGTCCTGGTTTCCAAATGCTAGGGAGTCAGGAATTGGGCAATTTTTAGGAAGAATTTGTGAACCTTACTTAGAACCGTTCAGAAAAATAATTCCACCACTTGGTATGATTGATATATCTCCAATTGTGGCTATTTTAGTTCTACGCTTTGCATCAAGCGGATTGCACCAGTTGTTCGTTTGGATTGCATAATTTGAAAGCTACAGGGCTCTTTCCAAGGCCCTTTTTTGTTTTCTTATTCCAGAGGGGCAGTAAAATGAAAACAAAGGATGCTACTTAAAGGAGTATTGTAAGTAAATGTCTATTTACCAGCACTTTCGTCCAGAAGAAAAAGGTTTTATTGATCAAGTTCTTAACTGGAAGAACTCCGTGGAAATTACATATGCACCGAAATTAACTGATTTTCTTGATCCAAGAGAACAGGAAATCATCAGACAATTAATTGGAATTAATAATGATGTAAAGATACAGTTGTTTGGCGGCTTTGATATGGCTGAGAGGAAGCGTGCCTTGTTATATCCAGAGTACTTACAGCCAGAGGATGAAGACTTTCAAATATCTTTATATGAAGTTGAATATCCGAAAAAGTTTGTTAACTTGGAACATCCTCAAGTGCTTGGCAGCCTAATGTCTCTTGGGCTAAAAAGGATGAAATATGGTGATATCCTTCTTGAAGATGATCGGATACAGTTTTTAGTAACTAGAGACATTGAACACTATATTTCTACGCAATTGAACACAATTGGCAAGGCCTCTGTCAGTTTAGTGAAACTGCCATTAGCCAGTGCCCTTCAGTCGAACGAAATTTGGTCTGAACAATCTGTAACTTCAACATCTTTACGGTTAGATACAGTTGTTTCTGCTATTCATAATATTTCAAGGCAGAAATCTCAAACTTTAATTCAACAGGGTCTTACTAAGGTGAATTGGACTTTAATTGAAAATCCATCTTTTGAAGTGAGAGAAAGTGATATAATTTCAATTAGAGGGTATGGCCGTGCAAAAATTATCTCTTTAGAAGGAAAAACGAAAAGAGATAAATGGAAAATCACCGCGGGAAAACAAAAATAATTATTAATATTGCAGGATTTTGCTACAAGTTGTCGAATTAATATTAGATAGATATTTATTAGACCAAGTACATAATTATTACTACTGAATTTGGGAGGTGGCCAAGATGCCATTAACACCGTTAGATATTCATAATAAAGAATTCAGCAAAGGATTCCGAGGTTATGATGAAGATGAAGTAAATGAATTTCTTGACCAAGTGATTAAAGACTATGAAATTCTAATTAGAGAAAAGAAGGAATTAGAGGAAAGACTAAATGACCAAAACGAACGGATTGGCCATTTTACCACAATTGAAGAAACGTTAAATAAATCAATTATTGTAGCCCAAGAGGCTGCAGAAGAAGTAAGAAGAAACGCACAAAAGGAAGCAAAGCTTATCATTAAAGAGGCTGAGAAAAATGCGGACAGAATTGTCAATGAATCATTATCAAAGGCAAGAAAAATTGCCCTTGAAATTGAGGAATTAAAAAAGCAATCGAAGGTATTCCGAACTCGCTTTAAAATGCTAATCGAAGCTCAGCTTGATTTGTTAAATAACGATGACTGGGATCATTTACTGGAATATAAGCTTGACGCTACCGAATTAAAATCCGCTCAAGAAGAGGATTCATTAGCTTGACGAAAGCAGAATATATCGCATATAATCTTAAAAAGAATGTAAATTATGAACATTAACTATGAGAGGGACAGTACAAATTTCATAGCTTAGATCATTGCTTAGCAGGCATTGTCAGCGAACCAGGGAAGGTGAAAGCCTGGAGTAAGCGGAGATTTGGAAGATCACCCTTGAGTTCCTTTGTTGAACATCCTTTAAGGATCAGTAGATANNGATAAGGGCGAGTCATTCACGTTAAGAATTTTTAAAGCGGATAGAAGTTTATTTATTATTCTATCTACAAGGGTGGTACCGCGGGAAATAATACCTTCTCGTCCCTTTTTGGGATGAGGGGGTTTTTTTATTTTTAGAAGCTCTAGCCACATCAATAATTGGTTTAATGTTGTTAAAAATGGTAATCATGAAGCTAGTGAAAGCTACGGGAGGAAAAGGAAATGGAATACAAAGATACTTTATTAATGCCAAAAACAGAATTTCCTATGCGTGGAAATTTACCAAACCGTGAGCCCGAAATTCAGGCTAAATGGAAAGAAATGAATATTTATGAGAAAGTTCAAGAACGTACAAAAGGCCGTCCAATGTTTGTTTTGCATGATGGGCCTCCATATGCAAATGGTGATATTCACATTGGCCATGCTTTAAATAAAATCCTCAAAGATATGATTGTCCGCCATAAGTCAATGAGCGGTTACCATGCTCCATATGTTCCTGGCTGGGATACACATGGTCTTCCGATTGAGCAGGCACTGACGAATAAAGGGGTCAAGCGTAAGGAAATGACTGTTGCAGAATTCAGGAAGCTCTGCGAACAATATGCATATGAACAAATTGACAGCCAGCGTACTCAGTTCAAACGCTTAGGAGTAAGAGGGGATTGGGAAAATCCTTACATTACCTTAAAGCCTGAATATGAAGCACAGCAAATTAAAGTGTTTGGGGAAATGGCGAAAAAAGGCTATATTTACAAAGGCTTAAAGCCAGTATATTGGTCTCCATCTTCTGAATCAGCATTAGCAGAAGCAGAAATTGAATATAAAGATAAGCGCTCTCCATCCATCTATGTAGGCTTTAAAGTAGCTGATGGCAAGGGTGTATTAGATGAGGACACGCAAATCGTCATTTGGACAACAACACCTTGGACAATTCCTGCTAACCTAGGGATCGCTGTTCATCCTGAGCTTAACTATGTTGTTGTGGAAGAAAAAGGTCAAAAGTATGTTGTTGCAGCTGACCTTTTAGAAGCAGTTACGAAGGAAGTAGAATGGCAGGACCCTCAAGTAGTTAAAACAGTTCAAGGTTCAGAACTTGAAAATATTGTTGCTGTCCATCCATTATATGGACGGGATTCTCTTGTCATATTAGGAGAACACGTAACGATTGATGCCGGTACTGGATGTGTTCATACCGCACCTGGTCACGGGGAAGACGACTTCTATGTTGGTCAGAAATATGGACTTGATGTATTATGTCCAGTTGATGACCGCGGATATATGACGAAGGAAGCTGAGGGTTTTGAAGGGTTATTCTATGATGAAGCCAATAAATCAATTACCGAAAAACTTGATGAGGCTGGGGCGTTATTAAAGCTTTCATTCATTACCCACTCTTATCCACATGATTGGAGAACAAAAAAGCCAGTTATTTATCGTGCAACAGCACAATGGTTTGCTTCCATTAAAGATTTCCGTAAAGAGCTTTTGGATGCTATAAATGAAACAAAGTTTGTACCTGCATGGGGCGAGACTCGTTTATTTAATATGGTTCGTGATCGTGGAGATTGGTGTATTTCACGTCAGCGTGCTTGGGGTGTGCCTATTCCTGTATTTTATGCAGAAAATGGAGATCCGATTATTACGGATGAAACCATTAATCATGTTTCCAACCTATTCCGTGAGCATGGATCAAACATTTGGTTTGAAAAAGAAGCAAAAGATTTACTTCCAGAGGGCTTTACACATCCTGAAAGTCCAAATGGGGAATTTACGAAAGAAACAGACATTATGGATGTATGGTTCGATTCAGGCTCGTCACACCAGGCTGTATTATTGGAGCGAGATGACCTGCAAAGACCAGCTGATCTTTATTTAGAAGGATCTGACCAGTACCGAGGATGGTTTAACTCATCTCTATCCACAGCTGTTGCTGTTACTGGAAAGGCTCCTTACAAAGGGATTCTCAGCCATGGATTTGTTTTAGATGGTGAAGGAAGAAAGATGAGCAAGTCATTGGGCAATGTTGTCATTCCAGCCAAAGTAATGAATCAATTAGGCGCAGATATTTTAAGGCTTTGGGTGTCTTCAGTAGATTATCAGGCCGATGTTCGTGTTTCTGATGCGATTTTAAAGCAAGTTACTGAGGTATACCGCAAGATTAGAAATACTTTCCGTTTCTTACTAGGAAATCTTGCTGACTTTGATCCAAACACAAATGCTGTTTCCTTTGAAAACTTGCGAGAAGTAGACCAGTTTATGCTTGTAAAATTAAATAAATTAGTTAAGACTGTTCGAGAAGCCTATGAACATTACGAGTATGCCGGCATTTATCATGCTGTTAATAATTTCTGTACACTTGATTTGAGTGCGTTCTATCTCGATTTTGCAAAGGATATTCTCTATATTGAAGGGAAGGATCATCCTGATCGTCGTGCTATTCAAACCGTTCTGTATGAGTGCTTGATTTCCTTAACAAAATTAGTTGCACCTGTTCTTTCCCATACGGCAGATGAGGTTTGGAGCTTTATCCCTTCAGTTAAAGAAGAAAGTGTTCAGCTAACTGATATGCCAGAGTATAAAGAACTGCCTAACGCTAAGGGACTAGAAGAGAAATGGACATCATTTATGAAACTTCGTGATGATGTTTTGAAGGCTCTTGAAGAAGCGCGCAATGAAAAGGTAATTGGTAAATCACTTACAGCGAAAGTAACAATGTTTGTAGATGAAAAGGCGAAGAGCTTACTTGATTCCATTGATGAGAATGTTAAACAACTATTCATTGTTTCTGGTTTTGAGGTAGCAGGAAATTATGAGGATGCTCCTGAAGATGCTCTTAAGTTTGAAAATACAGCGATCGTTGTTTCTAAAGCTGAAGGAGAAACATGTGAACGCTGCTGGATTGTTACACCAGAAGTGGGTCTGGTTGAAGAATTTAATACATTATGCCCTAGATGTGCAGATGTTGTTAAAACGCAATACAGCCACTTAGCATAATATTTTTATGAGGAGGGTCAGACTCCGCAAGGTATATCTTGTGGAATCTGGCCCTTTGTTAATTGTTGTACTCACTGTAAAAACTTACACCGACTTTTAAATATGCAAGCGGATATAATAGGTAGAAATAAATAGAACGGAGGAGCATAAATGGATGCCAAAGCAGAACCACTTTATTCGGAACTCCGTAAAACACGAATGGAACTTATGGAAAGGTTAGAGGACAATAATTCTTCATCCCTTATTAAACCAATCATTAAAGCAGAACTATTAGATGTGGAAGATACATTAAATAAAATTGAATTAGGTCTTTTTGGCAGATGTGAAATTTCAGGTGAACTGATTCCTGAAGAGCTGCTAACTATGGTACCAACAATAAAATCCTTGGATGACTATGAAAAAATCGACTGTTACTTTAGAAAGGGGATATTTCATTAACAACAGGATTACTGTGTTTTTTATAAAGAATGTGCTAAAATGCAAAGGTAATACTATGAAAATGTGGGGGTTGCCTTTGTGTTTTATTACATAATTGCTTTACTAATTATTGCACTGGATCAGTTCACAAAATGGCTTATAGTCAAAAACTTCCAATTGGGAGAAAGTGTGGAAGTAATCAAAAATTTCCTCTATATAACCTCTCATCGAAACAAAGGTGCGGCTTGGGGAATTTTGCAAGGCCAAATGTGGTTTTTTTATGTAATAACGGTCATTGTTATCATCGGAATTATTTATTACATTCAAAAAGCTGCAAAAGGCAAACTGCTGCTAGGTGTATCTTTAGGCTTTATGCTAGGGGGAGCGATCGGTAATTTTATTGATCGTGTTTACCGGAAAGAAGTTGTTGATTTTATTAACACTTATATTTTTGGCTATGATTTCCCTGTCTTTAATGTTGCTGACTCCGCATTAGTAATCGGTGTTGCTTTGCTTATGATACAAATGCTGCTAGAAGAGAGAGCGTTGAAAAAGGAGAAATCTCATGGAGAAAATGGAACACATCATTCCTGAGGAACAGGCGGGTGAAAGAATCGATAAGGTTCTTACATCATTAAATAAGGAATGGTCTAGGACACAGGTTCAGCTGTGGATTAAGGATGAGCATGTTCTCGTCAACGGACAAAAAATAAAGACAAATTATAAATGCAGTCTGAATGATCAAATAGTGATTCAAATTCCTGAACCAGAGGAATTAGACGTTGTACCGGAAGAAATGGATTTAGATATTTATTATGAAGATCAGGATGTTTTAGTTGTCAATAAACCTAAAGGAATGGTTGTACATCCTGCACCTGGGCATTTAACAGGTACACTTGTTAATGGGCTTATGGCGCATTGTAAAGATTTGTCTGGGATCAATGGGGTCATGAGACCAGGGATTGTTCATCGAATTGATAAAGATACATCAGGTTTATTAATGGTGGCAAAAAATGATCTTGCCCATGAAAGTCTTGTGAATCAGCTAGTTGAAAAAACTGTAACTAGAAAATATAAGGCGATCGTTCATGGTGTAATCCCTCATGATTACGGAACAATTGATGCCCCTATTGCACGTGATCAGAAAGACCGGCAAAGTATGGCTGTTGTTGATAATGGAAAAAAAGCCGTTACACATTTTCATGTTCTCGATCGGTTTAACGATTATACGTTCATTGAATGCCAGCTGGAAACAGGCAGAACACATCAAATTAGGGTACATATGAAGTATATAGGCTACCCGCTTGTTGGAGATCCAAAATATGGCCCGAGAAAAACTCTTGATATAGGCGGACAGGCATTACATGCAGGTATTTTAGGCTTTGTCCATCCTAGATCAGGTGAATATATGGAATTTGAAGCCCCATTACCGGATTATTTCGAGCAATTAATGGAACAGCTCCAAAAATAATGATTGACATATGAGTGTATGTAAAATAAAATTACTATAGTTAAATAAGTCCTTTAATCACAGTCCCGTGAGGCTGAGAAGGAAGCGGATAAGATATCAAGTCATCTATTGTATGACTTGATCCTTAATGAACGCCTATATCCTCTCGCCATAGCGGCGAGAGTTTTTTTGTAAAGGGGTGGTTAACATTTCAGAGAAAGCAATCGTTCTTGATGAACAAGCAATAAGGAGAGCATTAACGAGGATTGCCCATGAGATCATAGAAAGAAACAAAGGTATTGAAGGCTGTGTTCTTGTCGGAATTCGAACTCGGGGAATATATCTTGCAACTCGGCTTGCTGAAAGAATCGAGCAAATTGAAGGAACAAAGATTGCTGTTGGGGAACTAGATATAACGCTATATAGAGATGATTTAACAAAAATTACAGCGAGTCAGGAACCACTAGTCAAAGGGTCGGATATACCTAAAGATATTAATGACCAGAAGGTTATACTGATTGATGATGTTCTTTATACAGGCAGGACAGTAAGAGCTGCTCTTGATGCATTGATGGATATCGGCAGACCTTCTACGATTCAACTAGCAGTCCTTGTTGATCGTGGACATAGGGAATTGCCAATCAGGGCAGATTTTGTTGGAAAAAACATTCCGACTTCAAGTTCAGAGAAAATTGTTGTGGCATTAAAGGAAGTCGATCAAGTCGATCAAGTAAGTATATATGAAAACTAAATAACCCTTTTTAAAAGCAGTCCTGTGAGACTGACAAAGGGGGAATTACACATACAGAATGTCCTTTTCTGTATACCTGTACCCTCTTTGCGCAAATTTGGCAAATGAGGGTTTTTTTATGGCTACTGGGAAAATCAAAAGAAATAGATATGAACATCAACTAGTAGGAGAGGTATATGATGAACAAACCAGTATTAGACATTAAAGATGTTCCATCACCAATGCAATGGTTAACATTAAGTTTACAGCATTTATTCGCCATGTTCGGCGCAACAGTATTAGTTCCGTATCTTGTTGATTTAGATCCTGCCATAGCCTTAATTTCAAGCGGCTTCGGCACACTGGCCTTTCTTATGATCACTAAATGGAAGGTTCCGGCCTATCTGGGCTCATCATTCGCCTATATCATTCCGCTGCAAATGGCAGGAAAAGCAGGCGGAATTGGGGCGATGATGATCGGAAGCTTTATGGTAGGTCTCTTGTATGGGGTTGTCGCTCTTATTATCAAAAAAGGCGGCTATCGTTGGCTAATGAATCTTCTGCCGCCAATAGTTGTCGGTCCAGTCATCATGGTTATCGGATTGGCTTTATCGGGAACAGCAGTAGGAATGGCGATGAATAACCCGGTAACAAGCGAATATAGTATGCTTCACTTCTCTGTAGCGCTTGTCACATTAGCTGTAACGATTATTTTCTCGGTTTACTTTAAAGGGATGCTAAGCATGATCCCAATCTTAGCTGGAATCATTATAGGGTATGTATATGCTCTTGCAGTAGGAATTGTTGATTTTACAGGTGTTCGGGAGGCAGACTGGATTGAAGTTCCTGATTTTGTTTTCCCATTCGCCGACTACAATATAAGCTTTACATTAGATCTCATGCTCTTAATGCTGCCTGTTGCAATCGTTACAATTTCTGAGCACATCGGACACCAGCTCGTCCTAGGAAAGGTAGTTAACAAAGATTATATTAAAGACCCTGGTCTACATCGTTCGCTTCTTGGAGATGGGACAGCAACGATGATCTCAGCGATCATGGGCGGACCGCCAAAGACTACGTATGGTGAAAACATCGGTGTACTCGCGATCACTAGAATATATAGTGTGTATGTATTAGGCGGTGCAGCCGTTTTAGCGATTATCTTCGGGTTTATCGGGAAAGTTTCAGCTCTCATCAGCTCTATTCCTACACCTGTTATGGGCGGAGTATCAATCCTTTTGTTTGGAATAATCGCCTCATCTGGATTGAGAATGTTAGTGGACAGCAAAGTAGACTTTGGTGACAAAAGAAATCTAGTGATTGCTTCGGTCATCCTAGTCATCGGCATTGGCGGAGCACATGTCGATATCGGACCATTGCAGATCCAGGGAATGGCTCTTGCAGCGATTTGCGGAGTGGTTTTAAACTTGATTTTACCTGGCCGAGAGCCGGTAAAGGATAATATGTTTGAAACAGAATTAGAATAAGGTTAATCAGTATAACGCCTTTTAAGTAAGTCCAGAGAGATTTGAAAGGGTGTTGAAGTGATTGGGTAAAAGGAAATCATTGCTTCCTTTTGCCAACTTGTCTCTTCAACTCTTCAGCACCCTGACAAAATGTCAGGGTGTTTTTTTTAGAAGATAAGGGAGGGTTTATGAATGAAACATTTACTAACGACAACTGAATTAACTATTAATGAAATTAACGAAATTCTTGAAGATGCTCAATACTTTTTAGATGGTGGTACATGGTCAGCTGGGAAAAATATGTTTGTAGCGAATTTATTCTATGAAAATAGCACGAGGACGAAATGCAGCTTTGAAGTTGCTGAAAGAAGATTAGGAATTAATACGATCCCATTTGAAGTGAGTACATCAAGTGTGCAAAAGGGTGAAACTCTTTATGATACGGTTAAAACGCTTGAAGCAATAGGAGCAAATGCAGTTATTATTCGCCATAGCGAAGATCGATATTTTGACAGTTTAGATGGAAAAACAGATGCTGCAATCATTAATGCTGGTGACGGATGTGGGCATCATCCTACACAATCGCTTCTAGATTTATTAACCATCAAACAGGAATTTGGCTGCTTTCATGGATTAAAGGTTGCGATTATCGGTGATATCAGACATAGCCGAGTAGCAAGGTCGAATGCTGATACTTTAGTAAGATTAGGTGCTGAAGTTGTTTTTTCAGGACCTGAAGAGTGGTTTGATGATGAAATTCTTGAAAATGGGGTCAATTTTGAAAATATTGATACAGCTGTAGCTACTTCCGATGTTGTCATGCTGTTAAGAATTCAGCATGAACGCCATGAAGTTAAAGGGGATCGAACAGCTGAAGAATACCATCAAGCCTACGGATTGACTGTGGAAAGGGAAAGAAAAATGAAGCCAGGAAGCATCATTATGCATCCAGCTCCTATCAATCGTGATGTTGAAATAGCTGATTGCTTAGTAGAATGTGAACGGTCAAGAATATTTAAGCAAATGACGAATGGTGTTTTTGTAAGAATGGCGGTATTAAAAAGAGCACTTGAACAATCTGAAAGGGGCGGTAAAGATGTCAACACTTATAAAGAATGGGCAGTTGCTAACTAATGAAGGGGAGTTCATTAGAAGAGATATCTTAATAGAATCTGGAAAGATTGTTGAAATAAAAGAAGGAATTTCAAAGGAAGCAAAAGAAACGATTGATGCTTCGGGTTTGCTTATTGCTCCTGGATTTATTGATCTGCATGTCCACCTTCGCGAGCCAGGAGGCGAGAAGAAGGAAACTATTGAGACTGGAACTAAGTCCGCTGCAAAGGGCGGATTTACAACGGTTGCGGCCATGCCAAACACAAGACCTGTTCCTGATTCTAAGGAACAATTGGAAAAGTTAAATAAACGTATTGAAGAAACGGCTTCTGTTCGAGTTCTTCCATATGCATCTATTACCATTCGTGAGATTGGTGAAGAGCTGACAGATTTCCAAGCACTTAAGGAAGCTGGGGCTTTTGCCTTTACGGATGATGGGGTTGGCGTTCAATCGGCTGCGATGATGCTTGCCGCTATGAAGCGTGCTGCTGAAATTAATATGCCAATTGTAGCCCATTGTGAAGAAAATACGCTTATAAATAAAGGCTCCGTTCATGAAGGAACTTTTTCAAAAGCAAATGGTTTGAATGGTATTCCTTCTGTATGTGAATCTGTCCATATAGCTAGGGATGTATTGCTCGCTGAGGCTGCTGATTGCCATTACCATGTTTGTCATATTAGTACAAAGGAATCCGTAAGGGTCGTACGCGATGCAAAAAAGGCAGGTATTAAAGTTACGGCTGAAGTAACGCCTCATCATCTTTTATTATGTGAGGAAGACATCCCTGGCCTTGATACGAATTATAAAATGAACCCTCCACTAAGAGGTTTAGCTGATAAAGAAGCACTAATTGAAGGAATTCTCGATGGAACAATTGACTTTATTGCTACTGATCATGCGCCACATTCAGCAGAGGATAAAGCAGAAGGCATGAAGCTGGCACCATTCGGGATTGTTGGATTGGAAACAGCGTTCCCACTCCTTTATACACATTTCGTGGAAAAAGGGATTTTCTCTTTAAAGCAATTAATTGATTATTTAACAATAAAACCTGCTCAAGCTTTTGGTTTATCTTTAGGGAAAATTGAAGTAGGAGCAGAAGCAGATATCGTCTTACTAGACTTAGAACATACAGAAAAAATTGATCCTGAACAATTTTTATCAAAGGGCAGAAATACACCTTTTGGAGGCTGGGAGTGCAAAGGCTGGCCTGTATTAACAATGGTTAATGGGCAAGTTGCATGGAGTAACAGAAAAGTAACAGTATGAATGAACAGCAAGAGGAATCCTGCTACAAGGGGTGTATATAAATGATAAAAAAAGAATTATGTCAAGTTGTATCACAACAAGAAATTGCTGAACGTATTTTTGAGCTCACCTTAAAAGGTGAGCTTGTTAACGAAATGAATGAGCCTGGCCAATTTGTCCATTTGAAGATTTCTGAACAATTTGACCCGCTTTTGAGAAGACCGATTAGTATTTCTGCCATAAACAAAGACGAGAAAGAGTTCACAATGATTTACCGTGCGGAGGGTAAAGGAACTATCATTCTATCAGAGAAGAAACCAGGTGATACTGTTGATGTTCTAGGCCCTCTAGGTCATGGCTTTCCATTAGAAGAGGCCAGTGCTGGAGAAACGGCACTTTTAGTTGGGGGAGGAATAGGTGTTCCGCCTCTATTTGAATTGTCTAAGCAGCTTGTAAAAAAAGGGGTCAAGGTTATTCATGTACTTGGCTTCCAATCATCAAATGTTGTTTTTTACGATGAGCAATTTACACAGCTCGGGGAAACATATGCTGCAACAGTTGATGGCAGCTATGGCAGGAAAGGATTTGTCACAAATGTGATCGAAGACGACAAAATTAACTTTGATATTCTCTATTCCTGCGGGCCTACTCCAATGCTAAAAGCATTAGAACAAGCATATAAACATAAGAAAGTTTACCTGTCCTTAGAGGAAAGAATGGGCTGTGGAATTGGAGCCTGCTTCGCTTGTGTATGTCATACTGGAGAAGATCCTACTGGATACACATATAAAAAGGTATGCAGTGATGGTCCGGTTTTCAAGGCAGGGGAGGTTGTATTATGAAAACTTTAGAAATAAGCCTGCCAGGATTACAATTGAAAAATCCGGTTATGCCGGCATCAGGCTGTTTTGGGTTTGGCAGAGAGTTTAGTCAGCTTTTTGATTTAAGCTTGCTCGGAGCAATTATGATAAAGGCTACAACATTTGAGCCTCGATTTGGAAATCCGACACCACGAGTAGCGGAAACCTCCGCTGGTATGCTGAATGCAATAGGATTGCAAAATCCGGGCTTAGAAAAAGTAATAAATGAAGAGCTGCGCTGGTTAGAGCAATTTGATGTTCCGATCATTGCTAATGTTGCTGGCTCCCAGGAAGAAGATTATATTGCTGTCGCTAAAGAGATTTCTAAAGCACCAAATGTCCATGCATTAGAATTGAATATATCCTGTCCAAATGTTAAGACAGGCGGCATTGCTTTTGGCACAATTCCTGAAGTGGCAAAGAACTTAACGAAAAAGGTTAAGGAAGTTTCTGAAGTACCTGTATACGTTAAATTATCACCAAATGTGACAAATATAGTTGATATGGCAAAAGCGATCGAAGACGGCGGTGCCGATGGTTTAACAATGATTAACACTTTAGTTGGCATGAGAATTAACTTGAAGACCGGAAAACCGATCTTAGCGAATCAAACAGGCGGATTATCGGGCCCAGCTATTAAACCAGTGGCAATCCGGATGATCCACGAGGTTAGCCAGCGAGTATCTATTCCAATCATCGGAATGGGCGGTATTCAATCAGCGGAAGATGTAATTGAATATTATTATGCTGGAGCAAGTGCTGTAGCTGTAGGAACAGCCAATTTCGTTGATCCATTTGTTTGCCCGACAATTATTGAAGAATTACCAGAACTATTACAAAGCCTAGGCTTCGAACATATTTCTGAGTGCACGGGAAGGAGCTGGAAATAAGCATGGATAAATCTATTATTATCGCTCTTGATTTTGCTGGTAAAAATGAAGTCTTCCGATTCCTCGAGAATTTTGGAGATGAGAAGTTATTTTTAAAGGTTGGAATGGAACTGTATTATCAAGAGGGGCCAGGCATCGTTCATGATTTGAAGGCACAAGGCCACGATGTTTTTCTAGATTTAAAGCTTCATGATATTCCAAATACAGTGAGAAGTGCGATGAAAGGACTTGCTAGGCTTGGGTGTGACCTCGTTAATGTACATGCTGCAGGCGGGAAAGAAATGATGGAAGCAGCTCTTGAAGGTTTAGATGCTGGAACCGGAACTGGACAGGCTAGACCTGCTTGTATTGCAGTTACTCAATTAACAAGCACATCAGAGGAGCAAATGAAGAAAGAACAGTTAATCAATGTTTCTTTAGAAGAGTCTGTTCTTCATTATGCATCACTTGCTAAGCAAGCGGGTATGGATGGTGTCGTATGTTCTACTTTCGAGGCTAGCCCGATTACTCAAGTATTAGGGAATTCATTTTTAACTGTGACACCTGGCATTCGTTTAAAGTCAGACGATGTACAGGATCAAAAGCGGGTAGCCACTCCTGAATTTGCAAAATCAGAAGGTGTTTCGGCGATAGTTGTTGGCCGTTCAATTACTAAATCAGAAAATCCGCTGGAGAAATATTTCATGTTCAAACAATCGTGGGAGGGTGTTCACCAATGAATCGCAAAATAGCAGAAAGCCTACTTGAAATTAAAGCTGTCGCATTAAAGCCAAACGATCCTTTTACATGGTCATCAGGTCTCCGTGCGCCAATTTACTGTGATAATCGCCTTACATTATCCTACCCTACCGTCCGTAAAGAAATTGCTAATGGGCTAAAGGAAACGGTTTTAGCGAAGTTTCCAGATGCAGAACTTATTGCAGGTACTGCTACAGCGGGTATTCCGCATGCTGCTTGGGTAAGTGATTTAATGGATCTTCCTATGTGTTATGTACGTTCAAAGCCGAAAGGCCATGGTCAGGGGAATCAGATTGAAGGTAAGGCTGAAGCGGGCCAAAAGGTCGTAGTCGTGGAAGATTTAATTTCTACAGGAGGCAGCGTCATTACCGCTGTTGAGGCACTTAGAAAGGCTGGCTGCATCGTGTTAGGGGTCGTAGCTATTTTCTCTTATCAGCTTCAAAAGGGTAGAGAGCTATTGGAAAATGCTGATATTACTGCTTATACGTTAACTGACTTTGAAACTTTGTCAGAAATTGCAAGAGAAAAAGGTTATATTCAGGAAGAAGATATGAAGAAGCTTTCGGAATGGAGAAATGACCCTGTAGAATGGGGAAAACAAGCATAAATTAATTCAAAAAGGCAAGCACAATTGGCTTGCCTTTTATTAATTTTTTAAAGCGAGAATTGTTTCCTCATCAGGGGTTACATATATCGTTTGCTGATTATCATAGATGACGAACCCAGGCTTTGCACCGCTCGGCTTTTTGACATGCCTGATTTGTGTAAAATCTACAGGAACAGAGCTAGAATTTCGCGCTTTGCTGAAATAGGCTGCAAGGGATGCTGCCTCTAGAATTGTTTTCTCCATTGGTTCCTTGCTTCGTATGACTACATGGGAACCTGGAATATCTTTTGTGTGAAGCCAAATCTCATCTCTTCCTGCCAGCTTATTCGTTAAGTAGTCATTTTGTTTATTATTTTTTCCGACTAATATTTCTGTTCCGTCTGAAGACATATAGCGATCTAGTACAGGCTTTGCATTTTGGACTTTTTTATTTTTTCGCTTCTTTTTATCTTTTATATATTGACCTTCGATAAGTTCTTCGCGGATTTCCTCGATATCCTTCGGTGAAGCCGATTCAACTTGCTGCAGCAATGCTTCAAAATACGCTTGCTCTTTTCTTGCTATCTCAATCTGTTCTTTTACGATACTAATAGCATTTTTCGCTTTCTGGTATTTTGTAAAATACTTTTGAGCATTTTCCGATGGAGTTTTTTGCGGCTCTAACGGAATGGTCACGGTTGCCCCATGTTCATCATAGTAGTTGATGACTTTGATTTCCTTCATTCCTTTTTGAATGGCAAAAATATTAGCTGTAACTAATTCGCCATACAGCTGATGAATATCCGCATTTTCTGCTTCCTTTAAAGTAGCTAAAAGCTTATCAATTTTCTTCTCATTTTTTTCTTTTTCGTTCATGATAAAACGTTCAAGATCATGTGCTTGCTGTTTAACACGGTCACGTTCAGCCTTGCCAAAATAAAAGCGATCAAGCATTTCGCTTAGTGTTTGAAACTCCCTGGCCTTTCCTTGTAAATAAGTCAATGGAAAAAGATAATAGCTCTCTTTCTCACCACCCATTGTTATAGCGGGCTGTATTTGCTGTTTCTTCACTTTTTGCAAAATCGCTAAAAACGTCTTCGGCAAAGTTGCCCGATTAGCTAGTCCTGCCTGAAAGATGACTTCCTTTGCGAAAAGTGGAGATATTCCAGCAAAGCTTGAGACAAGCTGCTTATCAAGCTTCCCGCTATTAAAATCCAATTGCCTCAACACTTCAGTTTCGTCTGCTTCAAATGGATTTAATTTATTCTGACTTGGCGGCAATATGTATTCGTGTCCAGGCAATATGGCCCTATGTGAATTAACGGCAAATGAAACATGCTTAATACTATCTAGAATCATATTTCTCGTTTTATCGACTAATGTAATATTGCTATGCCGGCCCATAATTTCCACAATTAATTGTTTATAGGACGTATCCCCGATTTCGTTCCGCCCTTTTACTTCAAAAATCATAATCCGATCTAAATCCACCTGCTTAATATCTTCAAGAAAATACCCTTCTAAATGTTTTCTTAGGAGCATACAAAACATTGGAGGCTCAGCAGGGTTGTCATGAGTTTCATTTGTCAGCTGCACCCTTGCATAGCTTGGGTGAGCAGATAGGAGGAGTTTATGATTTTTTCCGTTGGCTCTTACTACTAAAATAATTTCATTTTTATAAGGCTGATGAATTTTATTAATTCTTCCGCCTTTTAATTCACGGGTCAATTCTTCAGTCATGGCCCTAGTAAATAAACCGTCAAATGACATAAGGGAACATCCTCTTCTTATTTAATATCTTCTTACACTTGCCGTAATAAGGTGGCAGCAATATTAGTGCTTAACGGACAACAGGACCGTTATTTGAGGAAAAGGGTGTTAATTTCTGATGTTTACAGACATACGTTCCGTTAATATGTAAAAAAGCATCGATTTCCTTGTGTTTTTTCAAAAATAGCGTCCTCTGTGTCCGTTTAGCCTTAAATTTAGATTATTTAATAGAAATAACGGATTCAATGTCCGTTTGTTTCTTCACCACATTTGTTTTTATCCTGCTCTCCTAAATATAATAGCATTTTTTTGGACGAGTCTGAATAAGCTTTCTTTAGACAAGACTGTTTTCGGGGTGATGTTTGCTAATTAAAAGGGGTGGTAGGTCCGAATGCTGTCACTTTAAAGGCATCTTTTCATAATAAAGGTCATAACTCTAGTTTGTACAAATATTTGCTTTTTTCTACAAGAAATGGAGGAAGTGTGATGTTCGGATGAGATTTCATGAAATGAATGAAACAGAAGTTGAGCAGGCCCTTAATTCTGATAAGAAAGCCGGTTTAACTAAAGACGATGTAAAAAACCGAAGAAAACAATTTGGCTATAATGAACTGGAAGAAGGAGAAAAACAGTCTGCCCTACTTTTGTTTTTTAGTCAATTTAAGGATTTCATGGTCCTTGTTTTACTAGCAGCGACACTTGTTTCGGGACTCCTTGGTGAATACATAGATGCTGTCGCCATTATTGCTATCGTAATAATAAATGGTTTGCTTGGATTTTTTCAAGAAAGAAAAGCGGAAAAATCATTAGCCGCATTAAAAGAGCTTTCGGCGCCTCAGGTGAGTGTTTTAAGAGATGGGGAATGGATGAAGATTCCCACAAAGGAAATTGTCGTTGGAGATATTATTAAGTTTTCAAGTGGAGATCGAATCGGGGCAGATGTAAGATTAATAGAATCCAATAGCCTTGAAGTGGAAGAATCTGCACTCACTGGCGAATCGTTGCCGGTTTCGAAAACAATAGGCTCTATTAAAGCAGCAAATCTTGGAATTGGCGACATGGAAAACATGGCGTTTATGGGCACATTAGTTACACGCGGAAGCGGAGTAGGGCTAGTCGTTGCAATCGGGATGAAAACAGCTATGGGGCAAATTGCTGATTTGCTGCAAAAGGCTGAAACAATGACTACTCCATTGCAGCGCAGGCTTGAGCAGCTTGGGAAAATTCTCATCACGGTGGCCCTATTACTAACTGTTCTTGTAGTAGTTGTCGGGGTTTTACAAGGGCATGATCTTTATACGATGTTCCTTGCTGGAGTTTCATTGGCTGTTGCGGCAATTCCAGAAGGGCTTCCAGCCATTGTAACGGTTGCCTTATCCCTCGGTGTCCAAAGAATGATTAAGCAGAAGGCTATCGTAAGGAAGCTTCCAGCAGTTGAAACGCTAGGTTGTGCTTCGGTAATCTGTTCAGATAAAACAGGAACAATGACGCAAAACAAAATGACCGTTACTCATCTTTGGAGCGGCGGCAACGTATGGGGTGTTGATGGCGTTGGCTATGAACCTCAAGGGAAGTTCTATCGAAATGACAAGCAAATAGAAATAAAGAATGAAAAGTCACTTCAGCAATTGCTTATGTTCGGTATGCTCTGCAATCATGCAGAAATTAAACAAAAAGGTAATGAATATGTTATCGATGGAGATCCAACAGAAGGTGCTTTGCTCGTTGCGGCTATGAAGGCAGGTTACAGCCGTAACACTTTATTAAGCCAATATCAAATAATGAAGGAATTCCCGTTTGATTCTTCCAGAAAAATGATGAGCATCATCGTAAAGGATCATAAGGGCAGGCAATTTATTGTCACAAAAGGTGCACCCGATGTGTTAGCTGGAATATCCAGAAGTGTACTTTGGGACGGAAAACGCCAGCTTATGTCTCGTGAAGTTTCTAATAAAATTCAAGAAGCAATTGAAAGCTTAGCCTCTCAAGCCTTAAGAACAATTGCGATTGGATTTAAAGAAATTCCTGAAAATACAATTATTTTACATGAAAAAGAGGCAGAAAGAGATCTTACTTTTATAGGGCTTCATGGCATGATTGACCCTCCAAGACCAGAAGTAAAGGATGCTGTTAAGGAGTGCAGGGACGCAGGCATTAAAACCGTCATGATTACCGGTGATCATGTAATTACCGCAAAAGCAATAGCAAGTCAGCTTGGTATTTTTACAAACAACTCAAAGGTTTTAGATGGTAATGCGCTTTCAGAAATGGATGTTCATGAATTAGAAGAAGTAGTAGATGATGTTTCTGTTTTTGCCAGAGTTTCGCCAGAGCATAAATTGAAAATTGTCAAGGCTCTGCAGAACAGAGGACATATTGTGGCCATGACAGGTGATGGCGTTAATGATGCACCGGCCATTAAAGCTGCGGATATTGGGGTAGCAATGGGGATAACAGGGACAGACGTGGCCAAGGAAGCATCCGCGTTAGTTCTGCTTGATGATAATTTTGCTACGATAAAAGCAGCTATAAAAGAAGGCAGAAATATTTACGAGAATATTAGAAAGTTTATCCGATATTTGCTAGCTTCCAATGTTGGTGAAATTCTTGTTATGCTTTTTGCTATGCTGCTAGGTTACCCCCTTCCTTTAGTGCCTATTCAAATTCTTTGGGTAAATCTTGTAACGGACGGCTTACCTGCAATGGCTTTAGGTTTAGATCAGCCTGAAGATGATGTGATGAAACGGAAGCCAAGAAATCCTAGAGAGGGAGTATTTGCTAGGGGACTTGGCTGGAAAGTAGTATCACGAGGCTTTTTGATTGGGGTTGTAACTTTAATTGCCTTCATCATCGTATACAATAAAAATCCAGATGAACTCGCATACGCACAAACGATTGCCTTTTCCACCCTAGTAATGGCTCAGTTAATTCACGTATTTGATTGCCGCAGTGAGAAATCTGTTTTTGCAAGAAATCCGTTTGGCAACAAATATTTAGTTTGGGCAGTTATTTCATCCTTGGCTTTATTGTTCGTTGTCATTTACTATCCGCCTTTACAGCCAATTTTCCATACAGTTCCAGTAGTAATGAAGGATTGGTTTATGATTACTGGGCTTGCTGCTTTACCAACATTTTTATTAGCTGGTTCTTTTTTGGCAAGAAAAAGAAAATAAGATATGGTATAATCCAAAAGGTAATAGAGCATTTACTATTGCCTTTTTTGCTTGTATTCAAATTTTTAAATACATTTTTCTTTCCTTATGGTAAAATACGAACTAAATGTTTAATTATTTTTGTAATCCATAGATCAGGGCGTGTTTAATTATGGTTATAAGTATGACTGGTTTTGGCAGAGGGAAGAAGGTTGAGGGTTCTTTTACTGCCATAGTTGAAGTTAAAACGGTAAATCATCGATTTGCTGAATACCAAATTAGAATGCCGAAACAGCTTCTTTATCTGGAAGATAAAATTAAGAAAAAAATTAGTGAATATGTCCAAAGAGGCAGAATTGAAGTTTATATTACGATTGAGGGACAGAGCCTTTCAAGTCGGCATGTTCAAATAGATTGGGCATTATTAGACGAATATGTTAAATACATAACGGATATTAAAAACAAATATTCAATTGAAACTGAAATTACGCTTCAAGATGTAACGAGGGAAGAGCTTATTTTAATTGTAGATAAAGAAACGAATAATGAAAATGTAGAATGTTTGTTGCTTGCGGCTGTTGAAGAGGCGTGTCAACAATTATGGCAAATGCGTAAATTAGAGGGTGTAGAGCTCGAAAAGGATCTAAACTTTAATCTTAGTAAATTAAATGAGCGGCTTTCTGAACTAAAGGAGCAAGCCCCGAAAGTAATACAGCAATATCAAGAGAAACTAGCCAAGCGGATGTCTGATTTTTTGAATGGGCAAGTGGATGAAACACGACTGTTAACGGAAGTAGCTGTTTTCGCCGATAAGTCAGATATTAACGAGGAAGTCACTCGTCTTTATAGTCATATCAATCAGTTTTTGCAAACTTTGCAAGCGAATGAACCGATTGGAAGAAAATTAGATTTCATCCTTCAGGAGATGAACCGTGAAGTTAATACAATCGGTTCGAAAGGAAATGATTCTTCTATTGCTTTTTTTGTAGTAGAGATGAAAAGCCTGCTGGAGAAAATGAAGGAACAGGTCCAAAATATTGAATGACTGTTTAGAAAAAGGCTCGCGGGGCCAAAATATATAACTGATACTTGGAGGAACCTGATGGCGATTAAATTAATTAATATTGGCTTTGGCAATATTGTTTCAGCCAATCGTATTATCTCTATAGTAAGTCCCGAATCTGCACCGATAAAAAGAATCATACAAGATGCTCGTGATCGCGGTTCTTTAATAGATGCAACCTATGGCAGGCGGACGAGGGCAGTTATTGTTATGGATAGTGACCACGTCATTCTCTCAGCAGTTCAGCCAGAAACTGTCGCCCACCGCTTAGATGACAGAGATGATACTATTGATGAAGGGTAGGATTGAATAATGAAGGAAAAAGGTTTATTGATTGTTTTGTCCGGCCCTTCCGGTGTAGGGAAGGGCACTGTTCGGAAAGAGATCTTTTCGCAGCCGGATACCGCTTTTGAATACTCCATTTCAATGACAACAAGGTCTCCTAGAGAAGGCGAGATTGATGGAATTGACTATTTCTTCAAATCCCGTGAAGAATTTGAAGCCTTAATTGAACAAGAAAAACTTCTGGAGTATGCTGAATTCGTTGGGAATTATTATGGTACGCCTGTAGATTATGTGCAAGAGACATTGGAAAAGGGAAAGGATGTTTTCCTAGAAATTGAAGTACAGGGTGCTCGCCAAGTGCGGAAAAAATTCCCAGATGGCTTATTCATTTTTCTTGTTCCGCCAAGCCTATCGGAATTAAAAAACAGAATTGTCACAAGAGGAACAGAAACTGAAGATATTATTAACAACCGGATGACGGTTGCAAAAGAAGAAATTGAAATGATGAACTTGTATGATTATGTCGTTGAAAATGACCAAATTGAGCTTGCATGTGAAAGAATTAAAGCAATTGTAGTTGCTGAACATTGCCGAAGAGAACGTGTTGAGCCACGATATATTAAAATGCTGGAGGTTGAATAATATATGCTATATCCTTCTATTGATTCATTAATGACAAAAATTGATTCTAAATATTCACTTGTATCTGTAGCTGCAAAGCGTGCCCGCATGATGCAAGTAAATGCAAAGCCGCAGCTTGATAAATATGTATCACACAAAAATGTTGGCAAAGCATTAGAGGAAATCAATGCGGATCAGCTTCACTACCGTCTTGCAAAAAAGCAAAAGGATGAAGCTTACGAATAGTACCTGATAAAAATAACAACCGTAACTGGTTGTTATTTTTATTTCTTAACTAAATTGTATAGGTAAAAAGTAAGGTAAAACTTGATTAAAAGATGAAAAAAAAAGGCACTTCTTGCATAATAAAGGTAGAACTTGTTGGTGGATGGAGGTCCAATTATGCTCATCGGAAAAAAAATTCTTTTATGCGTTACAGGTGGCATTGCCGTTTATAAGGCTGCTGCCCTGACTAGTAAACTAACTCAGGCTGGTGCGGATGTAAAGGTTGTTCTAAGTAAATCAGCTGAAAAATTTGTAACCCCCTTAACATTTCAAGCTTTATCTCGAAATGATGTTTATACAGATACATTTGATGAAAAGAATTCTGAAGTAATTGCCCATATCGATCTAGCTGATTGGGCTGATTTAATATTAATTGCACCTGCTACAGCAAATATAATTGGAAAGCTGGCAAACGGGATTGCAGATGATATGATTACGACTACACTGCTTGCTGCTACTGCTCCTGTTTGGGTTGCCCCTGCTATGAATGTCCATATGTACAATCACCCAGCAGTTCAGAAAAACATTAACACGCTTCACAGCTTCGGTTATAGGTTTATCGAGCCGGGAGAAGGATACCTTGCGTGCGGATATGTAGGGAAAGGGAGATTGGAGGAGCCAGAGAAAATAACAGAACTGATTGGGGACCATTTTCGAACAAACCATATAAATCTATCAGGATCAAAGCTTGTCATTACAGCTGGTCCTACTAGGGAAAAAATTGACCCGGTCAGATATATTACCAATCATTCATCAGGAAAAATGGGATATGCGATTGCTGAGGAGGCTGCTAAGACTGGCGCAAATGTTGTGCTCATCTCAGGTCCTGTTTCACTCCAGGCACCAGCGGGTGTAAATGTAATAAAGGTAGAGAGCGCTGAAGAAATGTATGAAGCAGTAATATCCCAATACGAAAATGCAGATATCGTAATAAAAACTGCTGCAGTTGCAGACTATCGTCCGAAAATAACGTATGATCATAAGGTGAAAAAACAGCCAGGAGAACAAAGCATAGAGCTTGAGAGAACTAAGGATATTCTTTTTGAACTTGGCAAAGCAAAAAAACATCAAATTTTGATTGGGTTTGCTGCAGAAACAGATCATGTAGCAGAGTACGCCCGTGAAAAGCTCAAGAAAAAAAATGCAGATATGATTGTCGGAAATAATGTAAAAACCGAAGGAGCAGGCTTTGGAACAGACACGAATATTGTGACGTTATTTAAACGGGATGGCACGTTAGAAGAGCTCCCTCTTATGTCAAAGCATGAGGTTGCAGCAAAAATACTCCATGAAGCTTCTTTATTATTAAGGAATGAACATAAATGAACATTGCCAGTGTAATCGTTGATGTACCGGCAAGACAAACGGACAGGGCTTTTGATTATTTAATCCCGGATCATTTAATAGATGTTATACAAATTGGTATGAGGGTGATTGTTCCTTTTGGGCCGAGAAAAATTCAAGGCTTTGTGACAGACATAAAAGCTGAATCTGTTTTCAAGCAATTAAAAAAGCTAATAGAACCAATGGATTTAACTCCTGTATTGAATCAGGAACTCCTAACTCTTGGCGATTGGTTAACGGAAACAACACTCTGTTATAAAATTTCAGCCTACCAAGTCATGCTGCCTGCAGCTTTAAAAGCTAAATATGAAAAAAAACTTAAACTAATAGAAGCTAACAACCCGGTTGAATTGCCTACTCAAGTTATGGAGGTTTTTTCGAGTCGGGACATAATTTCTTGGCAGGAAGCAATTGAGAAGGGCTATTTATCTATGCTGCAGAAAGAGGTAACGAAAGGGACAGTTGAAATTTTATACGAAGTAAAGGAACGAGTAAGAAAGAAAAAGCTTAAGGCGATTTATACAAATTTAAGTAAGGAAGAGCTATATGCTGAAATAGAAAGCTTGCCGACTCAAGCCACTAAACAAAAGCATGTGCTGGACTTTTTTTTACACACTGAGGAGAAAATGATTGAACTTCGTGAGCTTCTCGTGAAGCTTCGGATTACCTCGTCTGTTGTGAATGGATTAATCCACAAAGGGATATTACGGCAAAAGGAATTAGAAGTATACAGAGATCCTTATGGGGAACGAACTTTTGCAAGAACGGAACCACTGCCATTATCATCGGACCAAGAAAATGCGATTAAGCCAATCTTATCAACTATTGAAATAGAAAGCCACCAAACTTTTTTATTATATGGTGTAACCGGGAGCGGCAAAACGGAAGTTTATCTTCAATCCATTCAAACGGTACTTGAGAAGGGAAAAGAAGCCATTGTCCTTGTTCCCGAAATTTCACTAACCCCGCAAATGGTCAAAAGATTTAAGGGGAGATTCGGGGACCAAGTAGCAGTTCTTCATAGCGGTCTTTCAACCGGAGAAAAATATGATGAATGGAGAAAAATTCAAAGACAGGAAGTAAAGGTTGTAGTCGGTGCCAGATCAGCCATTTTCGCTCCTTTCCAAAATCTCGGAATTATCATAATTGATGAGGAGCATGAGACAAGCTATAAACAAGAGGAAAACCCAAGGTATCATGCTCGCGATGTGGCGATCCATAGAGCAGCTACCCATAAATGTCCTGTTGTCTTAGGAAGTGCGACCCCTTCACTCGAGTCATTTGCTAGGGCGCAAAAAGGAGTTTACAAGCTTTTATCGATGCCGAAGAGAATGAATAATCAAGCTTTGCCTGAAGTAGCTATCATCGATATGAGGGAAGAATTGAGAGCTGGAAACCGCTCGATGTTTTCTCAAATGCTTCTTGAAAAAATAAAAGATCGATTAGAAAAAAAAGAACAAATTGTTTTATTTTTAAATAAAAGAGGCCACTCCTCTTTTGTCATGTGCAGAGATTGCGGGTTTGTTGTTAACTGCCCTAATTGCGATATATCACTAACCTATCATCGATTCAATCAGCAAATGAAATGTCATTATTGCGGCTACGAAGCAACAGTTCCAAATAACTGCCCTGAATGCCAGAGTGAGCATATTCGTTATTTTGGAACTGGAACGCAGAAAGTCGAGGAGGAACTGGCGAAGATTCTTCCTGAAGCGACCGTCATTCGTATGGATGTTGATACAACAAGTAAAAAGGGTGCCCATGAAAAACTGCTGGATCAATTCCAGGCCGGGCATGCTGATATCCTTCTTGGAACACAAATGATTGCGAAAGGATTGGATTTTCCAAACATAACCTTAGTTGGGGTATTATCCGCTGATACTATGCTCCACCTCCCGGATTTCAGATCGTCAGAGAAAACCTTTCAGCTGCTGACTCAAGTTAGTGGACGTGCAGGAAGACATGAGCTTGAAGGAGAGGTTGTCATTCAGACGTATACCCCAGAGCATTATAGCGTCGAATTAGCAGGTGAACAGGATTATGCTCGTTTTTATGATAAAGAAATGATGATAAGGAAAATCCATAAATATCCGCCGTTCTACTATATATCCTTAGTTACAGTTAGTCATGAGGAATTACTGAAGGCAGTGTCGGTTACAGAAAAAATCACAGCCTTTATTCGCTCCAAGCTATCCAATGAAGCAATATGTCTTGGCCCTGTTGCTTCTCCAATTCCTAGGATTAATAATAGATATAGGTACCAATGTTTGATAAAATACAAGCGGGAACCAGCTCTAGGCGAGTCTCTCAAAAAAATGCTTGATCACTATCAACAGGAGATTCATTCGGGCGGACTGCAAATTTCCGTAGATCTAAATCCATATATATTAATGTAGTAAAATTGGCGAAAAGATTTAGATAAATTTAGTTATGAATCATGTAAAAATAGTTGAAAATAGGTAAATAAGAAGACATTGGAGGAACTAGATTGTCAGTCAGAAAAATCGTCACTTATCCTTCTGAAATATTAGAGGTACAGTGTAAACCAGTTAAGTTTTTTGATAAAAAACTCGTAAAAATATTAAATGACATGTATGATACGATGATTGAATTTGACGGAGTTGGACTAGCTGCCCCACAAATTGGTCTTGATCAGCAAATTGCGATTGTTGATATTGATGATGATAGCGGCACAATCGAAATGATCAATCCGGAAATACTAGAAATAAAAGGAGAACAGATTGGGCCAGAAGGCTGCTTGAGTTTTCCAGGGTTATATGGAGAAGTAAATAGACCTGCCTATGTGAAAATCAAAGCACAAGATCGGAAAGGGAAATTTTATACACTTGAAGCAGAAGATTTCTTGGCGAGAGCGATTTTACACGAAATTGATCATCTTCAAGGAATTTTATTTACTTCCAAAGTAATTAGATACCTTGAAGAATCTGAGCTGGAAGGAGCGGAGTAATATGACAAAAATTGTTTTTATGGGAACACCAGATTTCTCTGTTCCTGTCCTGCAGCAAATTATAAAAGACGGGTTTGAGGTTATAGGAGTTGTTACACAGCCTGACCGTCCTGTAGGGAGAAAAAGGGTATTAACACCCCCACCAGTAAAGGTAGAGGCAGAAAAACATGGAATCCCTGTTTATCAGCCGGAAAAAATCAGAGAAAAAGCTGAGCTAGACAAAATCTTAGCATTGAATCCTGATTTAATTGTAACTGCCGCTTTTGGGCAAATTTTACCTAAGGAGTTATTAGACGCTCCTAAATTCGGATGTATTAATGTTCATGCATCTTTGCTTCCAGAATTAAGAGGAGGTGCACCTATCCACTATTCTATTATTCAAGGGAAGAAAAAGACAGGCATTACAATAATGTATATGGCCGAAAAGCTTGATGCCGGGGATATATTAACCCAGGTAGAGGTGCCAATTACGGATACTGATACAGTTGGTACGCTGCACGATAAGCTTAGTGTGGCAGGTTCTGATCTTTTATCCGACACTTTGCCTAAGCTGATCAAAGGGGAATTACAGCCTATCCCTCAAAATGACGCTAATGCTACCTTCGCTTCAAATATAAAAAGAGAGCAGGAAAAAATTGATTGGACAAAAACAGGTGAGGAAATTTATAACCATATACGCGGGTTAAATCCTTGGCCTGTTGCTTACACCACATTAAACGATGCTGTCATAAAAGTTTGGTGGGCTGAAAAGGTTCATGGGGATTCAAATCAGCCACCAGGGACCATTATAAGATATAAGGATCATGATCTAGTTATTGCAACTGGTAATGAGACCGCCATTAAAATTATCGAACTTCAGCCAGCAGGAAAGAAAAAAATGACTGCGGAGCAATTTTTACGAGGTGCTGGGTCACAAGTCACGACTGGTGATCGTTTAGGAGTTGAACAATGAAAAAGAAAAACGTCCGCGAAACCGCAATGGACTTGTTAGAGACTATTGAAAAAAATCAGTCTTACAGCAATTTGCTTCTAAATAATTTTATTAACAAGAACCAAATTAGCTCAAAGGATATTGGCTTGCTAACCGAATTGACCTACGGTACTTTGCAGAGAAGAATGAGTCTTGATTTCTTTTTAAAGCCCTTTCTTAAAGGTAATAAAAAGGTTGAGAGCTGGGTAGTTCAATTACTGCGACTTACTTTATATCAAATGATTTATTTAGATAAGATTCCGGACCGGGCAGCGATCTTTGAAGCAGTTGAAATTGCAAAAAATCGTGGCCATAAAGGAATTTCTGGAATGGTTAATGGAATTCTTCGCAATATTCAAAGGTCGGGCTTGCCTTCCTTAGAAACAATCGAGGATCCGATTGAAAGACTTTCTATCGAAACAAGTCACCCATATTGGCTTGTGAATAGATGGGTAGATCAGCTAGGTTATGAAAAGACAAAAGAAATGTGTGAACTTAATTTAACAGCTCCATTACAAACGGCAAGGGTCAATCTAACTAGAACGACAGTAGAAGATTGCATCAAGCTACTAGAACAAGAAGGGTATCAGATTGAACAAAGCCCTGTAATTCCTGAAGCTATCAAATGTTACCGCGGTAACATTGCTCATTCACAAATCTTTAAGGATGGGCTGATCACGATTCAAGATGAAAGTTCGATGCTTGCTGCATATGCATTAGGTATTTCTGAAAATGAACGGATATTGGATGCGTGTGCGGCTCCCGGAGGAAAATCTACTCATATAGCAGAGAGGCTTTCTAACACTGGTCAAGTTATTTCTCTTGATTTACATGATCATAAAGTAAGATTAATTCAGGAAAATGCAACAAGACTTAAATTAACCAATATAACGGCAACTTCCCTTGACAGCAGAAAGGTTCAAGGTCATTTTGAACAAGCATCTTTTGATCAAATATTATTAGATGCCCCTTGCTCAGGTCTAGGGGTGATGAGAAGAAAGCCCGATATGAAGTATACGAAAAAAGAAGAAGATATTTTCCAATTGGCAGCCGTGCAAAAAAACTTATTAGCTGCCGTTTCTCCTTTATTGAAAAAAGGTGGTAATCTAGTTTATAGTACTTGTACGGTTGATCTTGAAGAGAATGAGAAAGTTGTTGAAGCTTTTTTAAATGAAAACGAAGAATTTGAAGGTGATCTATCGATGAAGGAACGGATGCCTGAGGCCATACGACCATTTGTAAATGGGTATCAGCTTCAAATTTTACCGCAACATATTGGATCTGATGGCTTTTATATAGCCTGTCTAAGAAAGAAGGTATAATGAATGGAACAAGCAACTGAGAAAAAAGTAACAACTGAACAAAAACCGTCCATTTATTCTTTACAGCTGCATGAGTTAAAAGCCTGGCTAGCAGAAATGAATGAAAAGACGTTTCGTGCCGATCAAATTTTTGATTGGCTCTATACGAAAAGAATTTTAAGCTTTGAGGATATGTCCAATTTATCTAAAGGATTACGGGATAAGCTATCTAATTCCTTTACATTAACGACATTGAAAACCATTATTCAACAGCAATCCTCAGACGGGACGATTAAATTTTTATTTGAACTTCATGATGGGTATTCGATTGAGACCGTTCTTATGAGGCATGAATACGGCAATTCTGTTTGTGTAACAACCCAGGTAGGCTGCAGAATTGGCTGTACATTCTGTGCATCCACTCTAGGGGGATTAAAGCGGAACCTAGAAGCAGGAGAAATCGTTGCTCAAGTCGTAAAAGTACAGCAGGCATTAGATGAAACAGAGGAAAGAGTTAGTTCAATCGTTATAATGGGGATTGGCGAGCCCTTTGATAATTATGATCAAATGCTCTCCTTCTTAAAAATTGTTAATCATGATAAAGGGCTAAATATCGGGGCCCGCCATATTACTGTATCAACAAGTGGAATCATTCCGAAGATTTATCAATTTGCCGACGAAAATCTGCAAATCAATTTCGCACTATCTCTCCATGCACCAAACTCAGAACTTAGAAGCCGACTAATGCCTATTAATCGTGCATATAAGTTGCCAGATTTAATGGAAGCCATCCGTTATTATGTAAATAAAACCGGAAGACGTGTCAGCTTTGAGTACGGTTTATTCGGTGGAGTAAATGACCAGGTGGAGCATGCAGAGGAATTAGCAAGATTAGTAAAAGGAATTAAATGCCATATTAACTTAATTCCAGTTAATTATGTTCCTGAACGGGATTATGTCAGAACACCGAAGGAACAAATTTTTAAATTTGAAAAGACATTAAAAAATCATGGTGTAAATGTAACGATTCGCAGAGAGCAAGGTCATGATATTGATGCAGCATGTGGACAACTTCGTGCGAAGGAGCGAAAAGAGGAGACGAGGTGACAAGATGAAAGCTGTTTTTAAGACAGACCGAGGCAGAATTCGTCAGCATAATGAGGATAATGGTGGAATATTTTTAAACCGCAGCGGCCAGCGCCTTGCCATTGTAGCAGATGGCATGGGCGGTCATCGTGCGGGAGATGTTGCAAGTGAAATGGCTTTAACGAATTTGCAGAAGCTATGGGGAGAAACAGAATCGATCAGGACAGCAGATGAAGCGGAAGAATGGTTAAGGATCAGTATTGAAAAGGGCAATACTGTCCTCTTCGAACATTCAAGAAATACTAAAGAATGTGAAGGGATGGGGACAACGCTTGTTGCCGCCATTTGTACAAAACATTTTGCTACCATTGCTAATATTGGGGATAGCCGTTGCTATATTCTAAATGAAAATGGTTTTCAGCAGCTAACAGACGACCATTCACTCGTAAATGAATTAGTCCGTTCTGGACAAATTTCAAAAGAGGATGCAGAGCATCACCCGATGAAAAATGTTGTATTAAGAGCGCTTGGAACAGAAGAAACTGTAGATATGGATTTTAAGACAATCATTTTTGAGGAGGATGACCTTTTGCTTTTATGCTCAGACGGTCTCTCCAATAAGGTGACGGAGAAAGAAATGATTCATATACTTACGGATAGTCAAGGATTGGAAGAAAAGGCTGCTGCTCTTATTGATTTAGCTAATAATCATGGCGGCGAGGATAATATTACATTGGCCATTGTTGAATTTTTTGATAATGAGTCTGGTGAACGTCTATGATGATTGGAAAAAGAATTAGCGGAAGGTATAAGATTCTTGAGGTCATCGGCGGAGGCGGTATGGCTAATGTATATTTAGCTCATGATATGATTCTTGACCGTGATGTGGCAGTTAAGATGCTTCGCCTTGATTTTGCTAATGATGAGGAGTTCATTCGTCGTTTTCACCGAGAAGCTCAATCGGCAACAAGTCTTGCTCACCCTAATATCGTTAGTATCTTCGATGTCGGTGAAGAGGATTCTCTTTATTATATTGTCATGGAATATGTCGATGGACAAACATTGAAACAATACATACTGCAAAACAGTCCTGTCCGTGTTGAAAAAGTAATTGAGATTATGAAGCAGCTGACCTCTGCCATTGCTCATGCTCATCAAAATCATATTATACATCGAGATATTAAACCTCATAATATATTAATAGACCAGTACGGAAATGTAAAAATTACAGATTTCGGCATCGCTATGGCTTTAAGTGCGACAAGCATAACCCAGACGAATTCAGTTCTTGGGTCTGTTCATTATTTATCGCCCGAACAAGCAAGAGGCGGGATGGCAAACCAGAAGTCTGATATTTATTCTCTTGGAATTGTGATGTTTGAGTTGCTGACGGGAAGGCTGCCATTTTCGGGTGAGTCAGCTGTTTCCATTGCTTTAAAGCATTTGCAATCTGAAACACCTTCATTAAGGAGATGGAATCCATCCATACCGCAAAGCCTTGAAAACATTGTATTAAAAGCAACGGCAAAAGATCCATTTCATCGCTATGAAAGTGCGGAAGAAATGGAGGACGATTTAAGCTCAAGCCTTGATCCGGATCGAATAGATGAGGCAATTTTTATGATCCCGGTCGATAATGATGCAACAAAGGCTATTCCTATTATTACAGATGAGCATTCTTTTCCGGCTAGAGATGAGACAGTTGTTCACGGGAAAGCCGTTCACCAAGTCGAGGAAGCAAAACCGAAAAAGGAAAAGAAAAAGAGAAAGAAATGGCCAGCCATACTAGTCTCTACTTTTATTGGCTTAATTATTTTAGGAATTTTAATTGTTTTTGTTCTTCCCGGTTTATTTGCACCAAAGGAAGTTATCGTTCCTGACTTAACTGGCAAAGAAATTGATAAAGCAATTGAAGAGCTGGAAGCAGCAGGATTTCACGTAAATGAACCAATTCGGATCAACGATGAGGAATGGGATGAAGGACTTGTCATTAGGACTGAACCTAAAGCAGAAAGAACAGTAAAAGAAGGATCAAACATTGATATTTATGAAAGCTTAGGCAAGGAAAAATTTGAACTGGCAGATTATACAGATCACTCCTATGATGAAGTTGTTAGATTATTAGGTACAGAAAACTTTAAATTTATTGGTAAAAAGGAAGTATATGACGAGAAAATTCCTTCTGGGACGATAATTGAACAGAGCATTCAAAAAGGTGAGCCAGTCGTTCCAGAGGAAACAGAATTAGAATTTACCGTAAGTAAGGGACCAACTCCAATAACATTAAAAGATTTAAAAGGGTACAATAAAAAAGGGCTACAAGAGTATGAGGCAGCTACAGGGTTAATAATTGAAACAACAGAGGCGTACTCAAATGAGGTGCAGGAAGGAAATGTTATCTCACAAGATCCTCTTTCAGGCACCGAGTTATCAAAAGGGAAGAAAGTGAAGGTCGTTATTTCTAAAGGCAAAGAGGAAATTCCGCCAAAAATAGTTCTTAGAGATATCATTGTTCCATATGAGCCGTCTGAGGATGGCCAGCCACAAGAAGTTCAAATTTATATTGATGACATGTTGAGGGATTTGAATGAACCGGCTTTTACGGAGTACATTACAGAAACTAGGACATTTACAATCGAATTTACGATTGCTGCTGGACAACAAGCAGTTTACCAAGTAAGAAGAGACAATGAGTTAATTGATCAGAAATACGTGCCATTTTCAGAATAATGTTAATGGTGCTCCCCAAGCTAATGTTAAATAAACTTAAGAGTAAGGAGTGTTGCTATGCCTGAGGGCAAAATTATTAAGGCATTAAGCGGTTTTTATTATGTAATAAGTGATAATGAAACTGTCCAATGCCGCGGACGGGGAGTATTTCGGAAGAATAAGGTGACTCCTCTTGTCGGTGATGAGGTCGTTTTTCAAGCTGAAAATGATAAAGAAGGCTATATATTAGAAGTAAAAGAGCGGAAAAATGAGCTTGTCAGGCCACCTATCGCTAATGTAGATCAAGCAATTCTTGTTTTTTCAGCAGTTGAACCAAGCTTTAGTACATCACTGCTAGACCGGTTTCTTGTTTTAGTAGAGTTTAATCATATTAAACCGATTATTTGTATTACAAAAATGGATTTAACAGATGATGAACAATACGAAGAAATCCAATCCTATGCCAATGATTATCGAAAAGCGGGCTATCAAGTTTTATTAACTTCCTCTGAAACAGAGGAAGGGATTAAAGAATTATCTCCATTTTTGGATGGAGAAATCTCCGTTTTTGCCGGGCAGTCAGGGGTTGGAAAATCCTCCTTGCTAAATGTTTTAAGACCAGATCTTGAATTAAAGACAAATGATATTTCAACCCATTTAGGCAGGGGGAAACATACTACTAGACATGTTGAATTAATAAAGGTGGGTAACGGGCTAGTTGCCGACACTCCAGGATTTAGTTCTTTGGAGTTTACCGATATTGAGTTGGATGATGTAAACTTCTGTTTTCCTGAAATTCAGCAGTATAGTGAGGATTGTAAATTCAGAGGATGTCTTCACTTAGCAGAACCAAAATGCGCGGTGAAAATAGCGGTAGACAATCATGAAATTCCACTTTATCGATATGAACACTACAAAACATTTTTACAGGAAATTAAAGAGAGAAAGCCGAGGTACTAATTATGGTGAAAGTTGCACCATCGATATTATCAGCTGATTTTGCCAAACTTGGGGAAGAAATAAAAGATGTAGAAAAAGGGGGAGCAGATTATATCCATGTGGATGTAATGGATGGACACTTTGTTCCAAATATTACGATTGGTCCGCTTATCGTTGAAGCGATAAGACCGGTTACAAAGCTGCCTTTAGACGTCCATTTGATGATTGAAAATCCTGATCAATATATTGAGGCATTTGCGAAAGCGGGAGCGGATTATATTACCGTCCATGTGGAAGCATGCCGACATCTCCATCGGACTATACATTTTATTAAGTCCTTGGGAGTAAAGGCTGGTGTTGTATTAAATCCAGCAACACCGGTAAATACGATTGAGCACATCATCGAGGATGTTGATATGGTCTTGCTTATGACAGTTAACCCTGGCTTTGGCGGTCAAAAATTCATTTCATCTGTTCTTCCAAAAATTACAGAAGTCAAAAGGATGGCAGACGAAAAAGGATTAAACATTGAAATTGAAGTAGATGGCGGAGTAAATGAAGAAACGGCAAAGCTATGTATTGAGGCAGGTGCTAATGTTTTAGTTGCAGGTTCCGCTGTATACAGTCAAAAGGATCGAGCCAAAGCAATTGCAGCAATAAAAGGCAATATGATTCACTAAATTTTCAAGGCTGACTCGAGGGAACAACTCCATTATGGGGTTTTCCCCATAATATGAGTCAGCCTTTTTTCCAATAGCGAGAAAGTGTAAGTTTACACGACTTTGAGAACAGTCTAGCTCCAGCGCCTACCCTCGACGTACAGGACGTACTAGTGTCGACAATGCGACAGGATAAGGAAGTCTTCGACAGCAATATATCGCACGACCAAAAGTAGAGCTTTTGGGAGGACGCCGCGTTTTTGTTGACCTCAAGGTCACAAGCCAATCCTGAAAGGNNTGTGCTTGTCGGGGGTGACCGAGGCGCTTGCGCTTTTTATAATGGAGATGGTAAAAGTGATTATTAATATACTTGCGGGTGGTCCGGTAACCCTGCTGCCAAATTTGAGTATTTACAAGCAAGAAGGGGATATTTGGGTAGGAGTTGATAGAGGCGTCTTACCCCTTCTCTCATTCGAGATACATCCATCGATCGCTTTTGGGGATTTTGATTCGGTTTCAGATGAGGAAATGGCCATGATTGAGGAGCATATTGCAGACTTGAAACGTTACCTGCCTGAGAAAGATGAAACGGATATGGAATTAGCATTAAACTGGGCAATCAAACAGAAGCCCGAATTAATTCGCATATTTGGGGCAACGGGCGGAAGATTAGACCACTTTTTAGCTAATATACAGCTTCTTGTTAAACCATTACTTCAAGATGAAGATACTCAAATCGAAATTATTGACCAAAGTAATATCATCTATATTAAAGGACCGGGAAATCATGAAATCAGGAGAAACCTTCAGTTTAAATATGTTTCTTTTATCCCTCTAACTATGGAAATTACCGGTCTGACCTTAAAAGGATTTAAGTATCCATTAAAGGATCAGCATATTCCTATGGGGTCCACGCTATGTATTAGTAATGAACTTATTAACGATATTGGGAATTTTTTATTTTCAAAAGGCATAATAATGGTTGTAAGAAGTAAAGATTAAGTTCCCAAATTATTAGTACTTATCATATTTATTTGAATAAGATGATAATGGCGAAGGATAAGATGGATGTGTGAGATCGTGAGGAGGGACACGTGATATGAGATTTTATACAATTAAACTGCCTAGATTTTTAGGCGGTATCGTACGCGCAATGTTAGGAACCTTTAAGAAAAATTGAAGCGAGTCGAGCAAGAAAACGAAGCACCTGTCAAGGGTGCTTTATTTATTGCATTTAAAAAAGACATCCAAATGGATGTCTTTTCATATTATACGCGTTCTACTTTACCAGATTTAAGCGCTCTTGTAGATACCCAAACACGCTTTGGTTTACCGTCTACAAGGATACGTACTTTTTGAAGGTTTGCACCCCAAGTACGCTTGTTAGCGTTCATTGCATGGGAACGTGCATTACCTGTTGTTGTTTTTCTACCAGTGACTACACATTTACGTGGCATATTATTTCCCTCCTTACACATAAGCTGAAGCTATTTTTCATGCTTTCATTGCTATGTTAGATGACCATTTTGATTTAATGTCTCGAAATTAATAAATTTGTAGACATTAAAAGATACTTTAATAATTTATCATACAACCCTTTATATTGCAATAGGTGTCTTTCAAGAAAAAATCCTTGACATACACTATAGAGCGGTAAGTTATAATAAGGAGGCTAGAGTCTAGCTTTCAAAATGACAAAGTATATAGTAAAATGATTTTAGCCAAGGAGTATTTTCCAAAGGGGGAAGTAAGATGTCCATCGAACTTAATACGAAATTCGGTCAAATTGATATTTCGAATGAAGTAATTGCAACAATTGCAGGTGGGGCTGCAGTTGATTGTTATGGAATTGTAGGAATGGCCTCCAAAAATCAGCTAAAGGACGGACTAACTGATATTTTGCGTAAAGAAAATTTTACACGTGGAGTTATTGTTAGACAGGATGAAGACGAAGTACATATTGATATGTATATTATAGTTAGTTATGGAACGAAAATTTCCGAGATTGCTCACAACGTGCAATCAAAGGTTAAATACATCCTAGATAAAACAGTTGGACTTAGCACGGACTCGGTTAATATTTACGTTCAAGGAGTTCGCGTGACGAACTCGTAGTGAGGAGGAAAGACTTGTGTCAATTAAAGCACTAGATGGAAAACGTTTCGCAGATATGGTCATAACGGGAGCCAAACACTTATCCGCAAATGCCCAATATGTTGATTCACTTAACGTTTTCCCAGTTCCTGATGGTGATACTGGAACAAATATGAATTTGTCCTTAACATCAGGAGCGAAAGAAGTAAAGAATAATATTCAAGACCATATTGGTAAGGTTGGTTCAGCACTTTCTAAAGGATTGCTTATGGGTGCACGCGGGAACTCAGGGGTTATTCTATCCCAGCTTTTCCGAGGATTTTCTAAAGCCATTGAGCATAAGGCTGAAATTAATAGCAAAGAATTTGCTGATGCACTTCTAAGTGGAGTAGAAACGGCATATAAAGCAGTTATGAAGCCTGTTGAAGGAACCATTTTGACAGTAGCAAAAGACTCAGCAAAAAAAGCAGTGCAAGCAGCCAAAAACGAAAATGACCTTATTGCCTTAATGGAAGAAGTCATCAAAGAGGCAAAGGCATCTCTCAGCCGCACTCCAGACTTGCTGCCCGTCTTGAAAGAAGTAGGGGTAGTTGATAGCGGAGGTCAAGGGCTTGTCTTTGTTTATGAAGGATTCCTGGCTCAATTAAAGGGTGAAGAACTTCCTGACAGTCCGTCAGCATTTCCAAAAATGGAAGATTTGGTTAGCGCAGAGCATCACAAAAACATACATAGCTTTATGAATACAGAAGATATTGAATTTGGTTATTGCACCGAATTTATGGTCAAATTTGAATCAGAGAAGCTTACGAAAAGTCCATTCTCGGAAGAAGTGTTTAGAACGGACTTAAGTAAATTTGGAGATTCTTTATTAGTTATAGCAGATGATGAGCTTGTTAAGGTTCATATTCACTCAGAACAGCCTGGGGAATGTTTATCCTATGGGCAGCGTTATGGAAGCCTTATCAATATGAAAATCGAAAATATGCGCCAGCAACATACCAACTTAGTTGAAGGGGCTCAAACTCAAGCAAGCTCTGCACCTGTATCGAAAGAATTAAAGGAATACGGAATTGTTACTGTCTCAATGGGACAGGGCATTGCTGACCTATTCCGCAGTATTGGCGCCCATGCAGTTATAGAAGGCGGCCAGACGATGAACCCGAGTACAGAAGACATTGTGAAGGCGATTGAAGAGGTCCATGCCAAAAAGGTCATTATCCTTCCTAATAATAAAAATATTATTATGGCGGCTGAGCAGGCTGCGGAAGTCGCAGAACAAGAGGTTATTGTCATTCCGACAAAGACAGTTCCACAAGGGATGTCAGCATTGCTTGCTTTCAATCTAAGCGCTGATTTAGTCCGAAATAAGGACGGAATGACAGAAGCACTTCAACATGTAAAAACGGGACAGATTACATTTGCTGTAAGAGACACAAGCATTGAAGGTCTTGAAATTGAAAAGGATGACTTCATGGGCATCGCCGAAGGGAAAATCCTAGTCAAAAATAAAGATAAAGTCCAGGCAGCAAAAGATCTACTTACTAGCATGCTTGATGAGGATTCGGAGATCTTAACAATCCTTAAAGGTGAGGATGCTTCTGATGAAGATGTGGAAGCCATCGTCAGTTTTGTAGAAGAAGAGTTTGAAGAGGTTGAAATTGAAATACATGATGGAAAACAGCCGCTATATGCATTTATTTTTGCAATTGAATAATGAGAAATGATAACGAAAGCGCCTTCTTTGTTATTGAAGGAGTTATCTGTTGATCTTACACACAGAAAAGAAGGGGCCTCCCCTTCTTTTTTGGCTAAATAAAGTTAGGAATGACTCATTTATTGATGAAATAGATTCGGAAGCTGGAGGTGAGATCTTTGTCTAATCATCATAAAGTATTGAAGCCAAATATGACTCTTCCAGTTACGGCCGTTAAAGGGATTGGAGAAGAAACCGCAGCAGCATTAGGAGAAATGAATATAAAAACCGTAAAGGATTTACTAGAGTACTTTCCATACCGCTATGAAGATTACCGTCAGAAGGATTTGGCAGAGGTTAAGCATGAAGATAGAGTGACTGTGATCGGCAAGGTACATAGCGAGCCCTCTCTTGTCTATTATGGAAGAAAGCGTTCAAGATTAACGTTAAGAATATTAATAGGAAACTATCTAATACAGACAGTGTTATTTAATCAGCCATATGTGAAAAACAAAATCTCCATTAATGATACAGTCACGGTTACGGGAAAATGGGACCAGCATCGTCAAACGATTACAGCAAGTGAATTGCATGTTGGTTCTGTCATAAAAAGTAAAGATTTTGAGCCTGTTTACGCTGTAAAGGGGAAAGTAACGGTTAAAGGGTTAAGACGCTTTATCAGTCTTGCTTTTTCTCAATTTGGAACAGATATCGAAGAAACATTACCTGAAATATATTTAGTTAAATACAAGCTAATGAATAGAAGAACTGCGCTAAACATGATGCATTTTCCTGCTGATCAAAATGATTTAAAGCAGGCAAGAAGAAGATTTGTTTATGAAGAGTTTTTTTATTTTCAATTAAAAATGCAGGCATTAAGAAAAATTGATAGAGAAAAGTCAAATGGCATCAGTCAACTTTATCAACTTGAAAATCTTAAGTCATTTATTCAATCATTGCCATTTTCCATTACAAATGCACAAAAAAGAGTTGTCAATGAAATTCTTTCTGATATGAAGTCGTCATTTAGAATGAACCGGTTGTTGCAGGGAGATGTGGGGTCTGGAAAGACAGCGGTTGCGGCGATTGCTCTTTATGCGTCTAGAACGGCAGGCTTTCAAGGTGCGTTAATGGTCCCAACAGAAATATTGGCGGAACAGCATGCTGAATCACTGAAACAAATGCTTGATCCCTTTCAGATAAAGTGTGAGCTGCTGACAAGCTCGGTAAAGGGAAAGAGACGCCGTGAAATACTGCAGCTTCTTAAGGAAGGGGCCATTGATGTTCTGATAGGGACGCATGCTTTAATACAAGATGAGGTTGAATTTCAAAAACTAGGCCTTGTTATAACAGATGAACAGCATCGATTTGGTGTTGAACAGCGAAGAGTATTGAGGGAGAAGGGGGAGAACCCAGATGTTTTATTTATGACAGCGACCCCTATTCCTCGAACATTAGCCATTACTGTTTTTGGAGAAATGGATGTATCCATTATTGATGAAATGCCGGCAGGGAGAAAAGTGATAGAAACGTATTGGGCAAAGCCTTCTATGCTTGAGAGAGTATTGGGCTTTGTTGAAAAGGAGCTTCATGCTGGCCATCAGGCATATGTAATTTGTCCGCTAATCGAGGAATCTGATAAGCTGGACGTTCAGAATGCAATCGATGTACATGCGCAATTAACACACTTTTTTAATGGGCGCTATCAAGTTGGATTAATGCATGGCAGATTACACTCAGATGAAAAAGAAGCAGTAATGAAGGAATTTAGCAATAATGAAGTTCAAGTCCTCGTTTCGACTACGGTAGTTGAAGTGGGCGTGAATGTCCCTAATGCAACGATGATGGTCATTTATGATGCGGAACGATTTGGTTTGTCCCAGCTGCATCAGTTAAGAGGAAGGGTCGGGCGTGGCAGCGATCAATCTTTTTGTATTCTTCTGGCCGATCCGAAGTCAGAAACAGGGAAAGAACGAATGAAAATAATGACTGAAACGAATGACGGCTTTCTTCTAAGCGAAAAGGACTTGGAACTAAGAGGGCCTGGTGATTTCTTTGGAAAAAAACAAAGCGGACTCCCTGAATTTAAGGTTGCCGATATGGTGCATGATTACCGAGCTTTAGAGACAGCTAGAGATGATACGGCACAATTAATTCAATCAAATGAATTCTGGACAATGCCAGAGTTTCAATATTTAAGAGCATACTTAAGAGAATCAGGGGTTTTAGAAGGTGAAAAACTTGATTAATAATTGCTTCAAGAAATAAAGTGGTTTCAATAAGCTCTGGTGTGACAGAGCTTATTTCTGCTTGCAATATACTATTCGTGATTATATACTACTATTAGTACCTAGTCTTAATATCTGGGACGGAGTGTAAAAGATGCGAAGAAATAAAAAAGAGCGGCAGGCTTTATTAACGGAAACGATAAAGGAAAATCCTTTTATAACTGACGAAGAACTTGCTGAAAAGTTTTCTGTCAGTGTTCAGACAATCCGGCTGGACAGGCTGGAATTATCCATTCCTGAGCTGCGTGAACGAATAAAGCATGTAGCAGAAAAAAGGTTTGATGATGAAGTCCGATCCTTGCCCATTGAAGAAATTATTGGAGAAATTATTGATATTGAATTAGATAAAACGGCTATTTCAATTTTAGATATTAAAGAAGAACATGTTTTTAGGCGGAACAAAATTGCCCGCGGGCATCATTTATTTGCTCAGGCCAATTCATTGGCAGTAGCAATGATAAATGACGAGCTTGCATTAACGGCTAAAGCAAACATTCAATTTACCCGTTCCGTGAAGCTTAAGGAAAGAGTCATTGCAAAGGCCAAAGTTGTGAGCATCGATTCTGAAAATGGCAGGACAATCGTGGAAGTTGCGAGCTATGTGAATAATGAGTTAGTTTTTAAAGGGGAATTCGATATGTATCGTTCTCACAAAAAAACAAAAAAGGATGAACAACAGCATGAAAATAGCGATTGATGCAATGGGGGGCGATCATGCTCCTAAAGAAATCGTGCTTGGAGCCATGAAAGCTGCTGCTGAATATAAGGATATTGAAATCACCCTTGTTGGGGACGAAACGAAAATTAAAGAATATTTAACGAATCCGGATCGAATTGAAATTTTACATACAAATGAAGTCATCTTAGCAACAGATGAGCCTGTTAGGGCCGTACGCAGAAAAAAGAATGCCTCGATGGTTCTAGCAGCACAGCTCGTTTCTGATGGTAAAGCTGATGCTTGTATCTCAGCTGGAAACACTGGTGCCTTAATGGCGGCAGGACTTTTTGTAGTTGGTCGAATAGAGGGGATAGAAAGACCAGCATTATCCCCAACCTTGCCAACGATTGGCGGAGAGGGATTTTTACTTCTTGATGTAGGAGCTAATGTGGATGCAAAGCCTGAACATCTTTTGCAGTATGCCATAATGGGATCTATCTATTCAGAAAAAGTTCGTGGGATTTCCAATCCAAGGGTTGGCCTCCTTAACATTGGTACAGAAGAAAAAAAGGGAAATGAGCTTACAAAGGATACATATGAATTGCTGCAGAATGCTAATTTGAATTTTATCGGTAATGTGGAGTCGCGGGATTTACTTGAAGGTGCTGCAGACGTTGTAGTAACAGATGGATTTACTGGCAATATGGTACTGAAGACTATTGAAGGAACAGCCCTTTCCGTTTTTAAAATGTTGAAGTCCGCATTGACAAGCAGTTTTAAAAGCAAGCTGGCTGCTGCCGTTCTAAAGCCGGATTTAGTCAAATTGAAATCTAAAATGGACTACTCTGAATACGGCGGTGCGGGTCTATTTGGTTTAAAGGCTCCAGTCATTAAAGCACATGGATCATCAGATGCAAATGCACTATACAATGCTGTGAGACAGACGCGGGAAATGGTTGCACATCATGTATCAGAAACAATCAAGGAAGTTGTCGAAAAGCATAACTCAAAATAATTTTAATAAAGAATAGGAGTGTCTCAATGGGGAAAATTGCATTTCTTTTTCCAGGCCAAGGATCCCAAACTGTAGGAATGGGAAAAACTCTAGCGGATGCTGATCAAACAGTAAAATCATATTTCGATAAAGCAGATGAAAAGTTAAACTTTTCGCTCTCAAAGCTTATTTTTGAAGGGCCGCAGGAAGAGCTGACTTTAACAACAAATGCGCAGCCTGCATTACTTACAACAAGTATAGCTGTCCTGAATTATTTTAAACAATCTGGGATCAAACCGGATTTTGTTGCTGGCCACAGTCTAGGTGAGTATACAGCACTTGTTGCTGCGGGAGCGATTTCTTTTGAGGACGGGGTGTACGCAGTTCGAAAAAGAGGGGAATATATGGAAGAGGCAGTTCCTAATGGTGAAGGCACGATGGCTGCAGTTTTAGGCTTAGACCGAGAAACTCTTCGCACAGTAACAGAGAAGATTACCGATGAAGGTGATTCAGTGCAGCTGGCAAATTTGAACTGTCCTGGACAAATTGTTATTTCCGGATCAAGAAAAGGTGTTGAAATCGCATCAGTGAAGGCAAAGGAAGCCGGTGCAAAACGTGTGATGCCGCTAGTAGTAAGTGGCCCATTCCACTCGGATTTAATGAAGCCAGCTGCAGAAAAGTTTAAAAAAATTCTAGATGAAATAGAAGTAAAGAATGCAGAAATCTCAGTAATAGCAAATGTGACAGCTGATGAAATAACATCTGAAGAGGAAATTAAGGAAAAATTAATAGCTCAGCTTTATTCACCTGTTCTGTGGGAGGATTCAGTTCAAAAGATGATTTCATTAGGTGTAGATACTTTCATTGAAATTGGCCCAGGCAAAGTTTTATCTGGTCTAGTAAAGAAAATCGATAAAAGTGTTCGGATTTTTGCCGTTTCCGATCAAGAGACATGTACAGCAGTTATAGAGTCCTTAAAGGAGGAAATACAATGAAGCTTGAAGGAAAAATAGCTCTAGTAACAGGTGCTTCCCGAGGAATTGGCCGAGAAATAGCTTTGGAATTGGCTAGACAAGGTGCAGATATTGCGGTTAATTACTCAGGCAGTGAAGAAAGAGCTAATCAGGTAGTTGCTGAAATTAAGGAAATGGGCAGAAGTGCCATAGCGGTTCAATGTGATGTTTCCAATAGTGAGTCGGTTGCGAATATGGTAAAGGAAACAATTGACGCTTTTGGAAAACTTGATATTCTTGTTAATAATGCTGGGATTACAAAGGATAATCTTTTGATGAGAATGAAGGAAGACGAGTGGGATGATGTAATTAATATTAATCTTAAAGGTGTCTTCCTATGTACAAAAGCTGTAACAAGACAAATGATGAAGCAAAGAAGCGGGCGAATTATTAATATTTCCTCAATTGTCGGAGTCAGCGGCAATCCTGGTCAAGCAAACTATGTTGCTGCTAAATCCGGTGTAATCGGACTTACAAAAACATCCGCTAAGGAACTCTCTTCTCGTGGTATAACCGTTAATGCTGTTGCCCCTGGATTTATTACAACTGACATGACGGATAAGCTTCAAGAGGAAGTAAAGGAAGCGATGTTAAAGCAAATTCCGTTAGCTCGGTTTGGAGAGCCTTCAGATATTGCTAATGTTGTTGTTTTCCTCGCTTCAGAAGATAGCCGATACATGACAGGTCAGACACTTCATGTTGATGGCGGCATGGTTATGTAGCAACGCGCATACACGGATACATTTTTTTAAGTAAACTATTTAAAATAATAATAAAGTACATTTATTATTTACTTAAAATACACTATAATATCTTGAGGGGAGGTGAACAAGCATGGCAGAAGTATTAGAAAGAGTAACAAAGATTATCGTTGACCGTTTAGGTGTTGAAGAGTCTGAAGTAAAATTAGAAGCTTCATTCAAAGATGATCTTGGCGCTGATTCCCTTGATGTAGTTGAATTAGTAATGGAATTAGAAGATGAGTTCGATATGGAAATCTCTGATGATGACGCTGAAAAAATTGCTACAGTCGGTGACGCTGTAAGTTACATAAGTGCAAAGCAATAAATCATCAGTTTACAAGTAAGCAATACTTTTTCAGTGGGGGTATCTACCCTCACTGTATATCATTTTGTCGTATTTTTTGTCCATTATTACTTGACATTAGATTAGGTAATGGCGGACAGAAAATACGTCTGTCTTTTAAAGCTCCGTTCAATAACGGGGCTTTCTTATGCTTTTTTGCATATTTCATTGTTTTTCAGTAAACTCGTTATTAGTATTGTTTAAATTTATCGCAGATTAACGGGCAGTAAGACTCCCACCTCAAAACTTTAGATGAATCAAAGAAGTTTAAGTGGGAGGTCAACTGCCCGTAAAGGCCCGAATATAGGAACACAGACTAAGAANNGTGGGCCGCAACTAACATTTAGTGGGGGATGTAGGAATCCGCCACTAAATGAAGTTTCACTAAATATTTTCGTTATTTTACTTATAAAGGTGAATCAATTAATTATGCATAATATTGGAAAAGACAAAGATAAAAGGATATTCCGATCTATAGATAAACGTTTTAAAGAATTTCAGAAAAAAATCGGTATTGACTTTGAAAATGAAAAGCTATTAAAACAGGCATTTACACATTCATCGTATGTAAATGAGCACCGCAGAAAGCCAAATGAAGATAATGAGCGGCTTGAGTTTTTAGGTGATGCGGTTCTTGAGTTGACTGTCTCTCAATTTCTGTTTCTAAAATATCCATTGATGAGTGAAGGTGAATTAACTAAATTAAGGGCAGCTATTGTTTGCGAGCCTTCTCTAGTAGCGTTTGCGCATGAACTTTCATTTGGGGAGCTTGTCCTATTGGGCAAGGG
>NZ_JBALNX010000027.1:66734-70839 GCF_036962035.1 Bacillus sp. JJ1773 | reverse complement strand
CCGGGGGAAGGGAAAGACCCGCGTTGCTAGCTGATGTATTCGAGTCATTTATTGGTGCTTTATATTTAGATAAAGGATTAGATACTGTAGTCGCTTTCCTCGAAAAAATCGTATTTCCCAAAATCAATTCAGGTAAATTTGCCCATGTAATGGATTATAAAAGTCAGCTGCAAGAATTGATTCAGCGTGATGGGGCAGGTCTGATTGAGTATAAAATATTGCAGGAAAAAGGTCCCGCTCATAATCGGGAATTTGTATCGAGGGTATCGATGAGCGGAAAGGAGTTAGGGACAGGCACAGGCCGCTCCAAGAAGGAAGCCGAACAACATGCAGCGCAGATGGCTCTTGAAGTCCTAAAAAATAATCTGAACTAGTTAAGACAGCATAGATAAGAAACATTTAAGATTAGGGGGAGCAGCAGTTGTTTTTAAAACGGTTAGATGTTGTTGGATTTAAATCGTTTGCTGAGAGAATCATGGTTGATTTTGTTCCAGGTGTTACTGCTGTTGTAGGACCGAATGGCAGCGGAAAAAGTAACATTACGGATGCAATCCGTTGGGTGTTAGGTGAACAATCAGCTAAATCTTTAAGAGGCGCGAAAATGGAGGATATTATCTTTTCCGGCAGTGATTCCAGAAAGGCGCTTAACTTTGCAGAGGTTACGCTAACATTAGATAATGAAGATCAATCGTTGCCAATTGAATATAATGAGGTAAGCGTCACCCGCCGGGTATACAGGTCCGGTGAAAGTGAATTCTTAATTAATAAGCAATCATGCAGACTTAAGGATATAGTTGATTTGTTTATGGATTCCGGTTTAGGGAGAGAGGCTTTCTCTATTATTAGCCAAGGAAGAGTTGAAGAAATTCTAAATAGTAAGGCGGAAGACCGGAGAACGATTTTCGAAGAGGCAGCAGGTGTCCTTAAATACAAGAGCAGGAAAAAGAAAGCAGAAGGAAAGCTAACTGAGACTCAAGACAATTTAAATCGGGTTAATGATATTGTTTATGAGCTTGAAAGTCAGGTTGAGCCTTTAAAAATTCAAGCCTCTATTGCTAAAGATTATTTAGATCAAAAGGATGGGCTAGAAAAAATAGAAGTGGCGTTAACTGTATACGAAATTGAGGATTTACATGCAAAATGGGAGCAATTATCTAAAGACCTTGGTTTCCATAAAGAAAATGAAATGAAGCATTCCGCCAATCTCCATAGTAAAGAAGCGAAAATCGAACAATTAAGAGATCAGGCTTTGGCACTTGACGAGTCAATCAGTGATTTGCAAAATGTATTGCTTCATGCAAGTGAAGAGCTTGAAAAGCTGGAAGGCAGAAAAGAAGTGCTAAAGGAAAGAAAGAAAAACGCTTCCCAGAACAAGGAGCAACTTCAAAAAGGTCTGGAAGAATATGCTGCAAAAGAACTAGAGCTAAAAGGTCAAAAGGAAAAGCATTATACGAGTAAACAGCAATTAGAAAAAGAAGCTAGCAATTTGCAAAATGAACTAAAACAAAAACAAGAGCAATTAAAACTATTTAATGAAAATACAGAAGAAAAGATTGAATCATTAAAAAGTGATTATATCGAAGTACTAAATAAACAAGCTGCTGCCAAAAATGAGCTCCAGAATATTCAACAGCAGCTAGATCAGCTAGACATGAGAAACAGTAAGCTTGAGCATGAAAATGATAATTTCATCCAAAATCGAAATAGTCTTCTAGAGAAGAAAGAGCAGATTGAAGCTCAGCTTCTGTCTGCACAAAAAGAATTAGATGATCAAGTAAAGCTATTTAGAGATGAGCAAAGAAAGCTCGAAATATGCAAGGATAATTATCAGAAGCAGGAAAAGACCCTTTATCAAGCCTATCAATATCTTCAAAAGGCTAAATCGAGACAAGAGATGCTTGAGGAAATGGAAGATGATTATTCAGGCTTTTTTCAGGGCGTTAAGGAAGTATTAAAGGGCCGTGGCGGAAAGCTGTCAGGAATAGAAGGCGCTGTTGCGGAACTCATTCAAGTTCCTAAGGAATTTGAAACTGCGATTGAAACAGCCTTAGGTGGGGCTATGCAGCATATTATTGTAGAAACAGAACAGGACGGCCGAAGAGCGATTCAATATTTAAAGCAAAACTCCTTTGGACGTGCAACCTTCTTACCTTTAAATGTCATGAAAGGGAAGAGCTTAAGCTTTAGTCAGCTGCAATTAATACAGCAGCATCCTTCCTTTGTTGGAGAAGCTGCAAAATTAATTCAATTCAATCCTAAATATAAAGAATCAATGGAGAATTTACTTGGTAATGTTGTCATTGCAAAGGAGTTAAAGGGTGCGAATGAAATGGCTAAACTCCTGCAATACAGAGTAAGGCTTGTGACTCTTGATGGCGACATTGTGAATCCAGGGGGCTCTATGACTGGCGGTGCCCTAAAACAAAAAACGTCATCCATCTTAAGCAGAAAAGGCGAGCTTGAAGAATTGAAAGCAAGAATTATTGATATGGAGTCTAAGACAGCAGGACTCGAATCACAGGTAAAGCTACTTAAAGCGGATATTCAAAAGCTTGAAGCGCGGATTGATGGTCATAGAAAATTAGGGGAAGAGCTAAGGTTAAAGGAACAGTCAATAAAAGGCGACCTCCGAGAATTAGAATTTGAGGAGAAAAGCTTAAATGAAAGATTGTCGCTTTATGATTTGGATAAAGCCCAATTTACTGAAGATAAAACGAGATTATTAAAAAGAAAAGCTGATTTACATTCATTGCTTGAAGCTTATCAGTCCCAAATCACTTCTTATGACGAAAAGATTCTTATGCTGACTGATCAGAAAAACTTGCAAAAAACTTCAAAAGAGACGCTTATATCTGAAATAAACGAACTTAAAGTTAGCTATGCCTCGAAAAGTGAACAATATAATCATGCTAATGATAAATATGAAGCAATATTGGAAGAGCTTTCAGAAATAAACGGGAAGCTAATTATATTTAAAGAGGACCTTGAGCTTCTTTCCTCAGAAATGGTAAATAGTTTCTCTGGAGAGCAACAGTTAGAAGAAGCTGCAAAAAGAAAGCTTCAAGACAAGACAGAGACTCTTAACTTAATTGCCTCAAGAAGAGAAGAACGTATGGGGCTTCAAACAGCTCTGGAAGATCTAGAGCTTGAAACAAAAGAGCTGAAGAGGCTGCATAAAGGAATGGTTGAGGCACTTAAGGACGAGGAAGTAAGGCTAAATCGGTTGGATGTAGAGCTTGAAACCCGGTTAACTCATTTAAGAGAAGAGTATTTGTTATCTTTTGAAGCAGCTAAAGAGGAATATCCTTTAATGATTGATGTCAATGAAGCTAGGAAAAAAGTAAAGCTAATTAAATTGGCGATTGAAGAGCTTGGAACAGTAAATCTAGGTGCGATTGAGGAATATGAACGGGTTTCAGAACGATATGAATTCCTTCTCGAGCAAAAAAATGATTTGCAATCGGCTAAAGATACGTTATTCCAGGTTATCGATGAAATGGATATTGAAATGAAAAAACGGTTCCAGCAAACCTTTGAAGGCATTCGTTTTCATTTTGAATCAGTTTTTCAATCATTATTCGGCGGAGGCAGAGCTGATTTGAAGCTGACAGACCCAGATGATTTATTAAACACAGGTGTTGAAATTGTTGCACAGCCACCTGGGAAAAAACTGCAAAACCTTGGATTATTATCAGGCGGGGAAAGAGCGCTAACAGCAATTGCACTGCTTTTTTCGATATTGAAGGTACGTCCCGTTCCATTCTGTATTCTTGATGAGGTTGAGGCAGCCCTTGACGAAGCAAACGTATTCCGCTTTAGTCAATATTTAAAAAGATTTAGCGCTGAAACGCAATTTATTGTTATTACCCATCGTAAAGGAACGATGGAGGAGGCTGATGTATTGTATGGGGTGACTATGCAAGAGTCAGGTGTCTCGAAACTAGTGTCTGTTCGCCTTGAAGAGACGAAGGAATTAGTCACGCAATAAAGTGAAACTTCAATCAGTGGGGTTTTTTATGCACAGAATGTGCTAATGCAGAAGTTGCGTCAGTACGCCTTAGTTCTTAGTCTGCCTTCATCCCCCAATGATTGTTAGTTGCGGCCC